>JAKANW010000737.1 GCA_021823555.1 Chloroflexota bacterium | reverse complement strand
GCCGTCGTCCACTTTCAGAACAACATGGCAGGGATTCTCTCCAATCACATCGTGACTTACACCCAGGACTACGCCGACCACTCCCCGTACCTTTCCCACTATCACCACAAACTGACCCCCATCCTGCCTCCCGTGGAACTGCCGGATTCTCCCGCCGGGGCGGCGGCGGCCTTCGCCCAAGCCAACGAGACCCAAACGCGGCGTCCTGTCATTGGCATGGCGGCGCGGCTGGCCTCCGAAAAAGGCGTGGAGATTCTGCTCGAGGCACTGCCCAAGGTGCTGGAGAAATATCCGAACGCGCAAGTCCTGTTTGCGGGGCAGTATCAAAATGTGTTGGGCGAACAAGCCTATTGGGAGCGACTCCGGCCCACCATCCAGAAATATGAAGCGAGTGGACATTGGAAATTCCTGGGCGTGCTCAATCCCGTTCAAATGACTGCCTTCTACCCCAACCTCGACGTGCTGGTTGTGCCCTCGCTCAATTCCACCGAAGCGTTTGGCCTTGTGCAAATTGAAGCCATGCTGAACGAAGTTCCATGCATTGCTTCCGCGTTGCCGGGCGTGCGCCGACCGACGCAGATGCACAGCATGGGCGAGGTCGTTCCCATCGGCGACTCGTCCGCACTGGCCGAGGCGCTGCTCAAGGTGCTGGCGAACCGCTCGAATTACAAGTGCGACACTGCCGCCTTGGCGCGTACCTACGACCCCGACTCGGTCGCGGTGGAATACGAAAAATTGTTTGCCAAATTGGGTGCGAAATAATCGCGCTACGGAATGACCTTGAACCCCTGATTGTGGAAATGCCCGTCGAAGGTGAAGATGGTTTGAATGCCGAGCTGGCGCATGGTGTTGAAAGTGGAATAATCCACCAAACTCACATTACGGTGATTAGCCTTGAGGACATCTTCGAGAATGGATTGGTGAAATTCCTCATCGATCCATTCGACGGAGAGAAATGGCACGATGATTGACTGTAAATGATGGACAAATTCAAGTCCAAGGCGACTCTGCGTCAGTGCAATAGACTCGACCAGAACATAATTGTTCGTAACGAGGTAATCCTGGCGCTCGACAATTTCTTTCCAAACAGATGCCGCCGCCTTATTTTGGAGATCTTCGGTGGCGAGCAAGGCAAATAAGGCAGACGTGTCTACGAAGATTTTTTCCATGTTCCATAAATCTCCGCCAAGTATTTATCGTGATTGACCGACACATCCGTCTTCCCTTCGATGTCGTGTGACTGAATCTCTCCTGATTCGATCTTACGAATGAACTCCAGAGCGCGTTGGCGTTTCTCCTCACGGGTTTGCTCTTTCGGCGCGGTCGCCACATATTGTGCTACACTTTCGCGCACCAACTTTGCCACGGATGTCTTGCGCGCTTTTGCCAGCTCTTCCAGCGCTTTTTTCTGTTCTTCTGTTAATTGAATCATGATTCGAACCATAAAAGCCTCGATTCTGCTATCACTTTTCGTGGAACTGCTATCATTATACTCCCTTGAGTACACCCCTGAGCTATGTCAAATCCTCAACTCAAAACTGTAAATCGTACATCGAAAGATTTTCTCTTCATCCATATCCGCGGCCTGCCTTATTTCCGCGGCTTCCTGCGCGCCATCGAATCGAAGTTTTACCAGGACCTCGACATGCCCGGCCCGATCTTGGACGTGGGCTGTGGTGACGGTAACTTCGCCGCGTTGACCTTTGACTCGCCGCTCGACGTGGGGCTGGATCCCTGGCACGGGCCGATTCACGAAGCCAAGTCGTACCAGGTCTATCGTCTATTGGCCGAAGCGGACGGAGGCCACATGCCGTTTCCGAACGCGTCCTTCGGGTCGGCGTTTTCCAATTCCGTGCTGGAACATATCCCGCATGTGCAGGAAGTTTTAAACGAGACGTCGCGCGTGCTCAAGCCGGGTGCACACTTTTATTTTTGCGTGCCGAATGCGAATTTCACACAGAATTTGTCGGTGGCGCGTTTCTTCGACCGCATCGGACTCAAGCCGCTGGCGGAGGCATACCGCAAATTCTTTAATTACATTTCGCGCCATCAACACTGCGACATGCCCGATGTGTGGGAGCAGCGGCTGGCCCAGGCCGGGTTCAAGGTCGAACGTTGGTGGCATTATTTCTCGCCGTCTGCATTGGCGACGCTCGAATGGGGACATTATTTCGGTTTGCCGTCATTGATCACCCGGAAAATATTTGGCCGCTGGATTTTAGCACCGTATCGTTGGAATCTGGCGTTGAATTACAGCTTGTTGAAAAAATACGTGGATGCTCCGCTGCACGACTCGGGCGCGTACACGTTTTATGTGACCACGAAGATTTAGTTGATATTTTCAGGTAACGCCATGAACGAACAGAACGAACCTTCCGTGCTCGATTTTGTTAAAGCCATTTTCAAAAGTTGGAATTCCTTTTCCATCTTTATCCACGCCTTGTCCGGTAGCGCCGACGTTGAGCCGCTGGCGGAATCCTCCGCTTCCACCGCTCCAGAAGCATCCCATATGGAAGCGGAGGAAAAAAAGGTTGAACCACCAACATCGGGCATTCAACGCGCCTCTTTCCCCTGGCGTTCGCTGCTGGCTTTGTTCATCGCATTGATCGCCCAGCGGATGTACGAGCCGCCCAACCAGAATGGCGTGTTGGGCACATCGCTGTATGTGGCCGCGCTCGGTTTGGTGCTTTGGGCCTTCTTCCGCGGTGAGCTGACCCCCGCTCCACTGCCAGCTGCCGAGACGCACACCGATCCGCTTACCGTTCATGCCTGGACGTTCGTTCTTTCGCTGGTGGCCGGCGCGGTGGCCTTCCTGATGATGACGAATGACACGTTCACGCTTCCGAACCTGATAGTGTGGGCGCTTGCCATTTACCTGCACTTGCGCGCTTTGTGGTTGAAAGAGCCGCA
>JAKANW010000736.1 GCA_021823555.1 Chloroflexota bacterium | reverse complement strand
GACGGGCTGGCATAGCGGATGAACACCAGCGGCCCGCCTTGTGAATTCAAGTCGAGGTGGTTTACGTTGATTCCCAGGCATTCGCTTTTTTTGACGCCGGTCAAAAGCAGGAGGGAGAGTAACGTGTAGGGCCGGGCATCCGGTTTGGGTCCGGTGCGGAGGCGGTTGGCGGCGTCCAAAACGGCCTGTGTCTCCTCCTCGGTCAACACCTGGGGCAGGGGGCTGATCGCCGAACGCTGCGCCACCTTCTCCGCCGGGTCCATGGTCAGCACGCCGAACTGATGGAGCCAGCGGAACATGGACTTGAACGAAGTGATGCGCCGCGCCAGCGATTTGGGCGAGCACGGCACGCCGCGATCTTTTTCCAGCCACTTCACGAAACGGTTGAGATCGTTGGTGGTGATCGCGCCCAACGCGCGATCGGGCGGAAGGAATTGCGCCAGCAGGCTCACGTCGGAGAGAAAGGCCTTGACCGTGTGCGGCGAACGTCCCTGGTCCTTCAAGTAGGATTCCCACGATTTGAACGCCGCAGGCAGGAGAGAATTGGCAGTAAGGGAAGTTTGTGAGGGGGGCATGGTGCCTCTTTTCTTTGGCGTGTAGTATTTTCGTATAGTCTAATAAAAAAAGGGGGAAATGTCAAGGTGTTTTCACGATAAAAAACAGCGCGAGATGTTCTCTCGCGCTGCAACTTATTCGTAAAACAACGGAAGCGGCGGGACCGGGGAATCGTGGAACACATGCGCGGCAGTGACCGCGGCAATCGCCTTGTCCATCTTGCCCTTGTCGTTCGCATGGACGGTGAACAGCGGATCGCCCTCCTTGATCTTATCGCCGACTTTGTGATGGATGACGAATCCCACCGCGTGGTCCACCAGATCGGACTTCTTCGCGCGCCCCGCGCCCAGGGCAACCGCCGCCTCGCCCACGCTTCGCGCCCGGACCTCTTTGAGGTATCCGCCTCGCGGGGCTTTCACCACCTCGATCAGCGAGGCGCGCGGGAGTTTGTCGGGGTTGTCCACATACGAGACATCGCCGCCCTGCGCCTCCACGAGTTGACGGAACTTGGCGAAGGCCGAACCGTCGCTGATAGATTTTTGCACGAGGGCGCGGCCCGTTTCCACGTCTGGGGCGGATTCGCCGAGCACGAGCATGTGCGCCGCCACGCGGAGACAATGCTCGCGGAGGTCGGCTGGACCGCCGCCGTGGAGAGTCTCGATGGCTTCGCGCACCTCAAGAGCGTTGCCCACAGCGCAGCCGAGAGGTTGATTCATGTCGGAGAGCAGCGCGATGACCTTGCGCCCGGCCAACTCGCCGATCTTGACCATCAGTGAGGCCAGCTCACGGGCGTCTTTGAGATTCGTCATAAACGCTCCGTTGCCCACTTTCACGTCGAGCACCACGGCGTGCGCGCCGCCCGCGATCTTTTTGCTCATCACTGATGAGGCAATCAATGGAATGGACTGCACGGTGCCGGTCACGTCGCGCAGGGAGTAGAGTTTGCCATCGGCGGGGGCGAGGTCTTTCGATTGGCCGCACAACACCACGCCGACCTCTTTGAGTTGCTTCTCGAATTCCTCGGTGGTCAGGTCCACGCGATAGCCGGGGATGGATTCCATTTTGTCGAGCGTGCCGCCGCTGAACCCCAGCCCGCGCCCGGACATTTTTCCCACGGGCAGGCCGCACGCCGCGACCGCCGGTAAAACCACCAGCGATGTTTTGTCGCCCACGCCGCCTGTGGAGTGTTTATCCACCGCGATCTTGACCACGCCCGACATGTCGAGCACCTCGCCGGACTGCGCCATGGCGAGCGTCAGGTCGGTGACTTCGCGCGGGGTCATGCCGTTGAGCAAAACAGCCATGGCCCAGGCCGCGGCTTGATAGTCGGGGATGCGCCCGGTGGCGAGCCCGTTGACGAAAAAGCGAATTTCCGCGCGGGTCAATTCGCCTTTGTTTCTCTTTTTTATGATGATATCTACAGCGCGCATAAGATCCTCTCGCGCTTATTGTATCGCAAATTGTGAAACAACCACGGAGGCGCAGAGATAAATTGAAAAATCTCTGTGGCAAAAACATCCGATTCGCTTTTCAGTGGTATCCATGGAAGAGTTTCACCCCGAAGGATAAAAATGGGAATCCAAAAGTTCTATTTCTGGATGGCTCACAAGCAGAACTTGCGGTTTCCTTTTTATTTTCATATCAGATCACGAAAGCGCTGTGCAATTTGGGCTCTCTGGCGTGGTTTCGGAGGTAGAGACGCCCAATACGCGCTTTCGTGAAGGGCCGACTTTTGCAAGCAGGCGATCAATTGCTGGACGATCCCTTGCGGTTCGGAAGGCGTGATCGCCAGCACCGGAAACGTCCCCGCTGAGAAGACTTCGCGCGTGTCGCCCATCTTCCAATGCCGCGGCAGGATTCCCACTGCGTTGATTTCCGAATTCAGCAGGTCAGACATCTGCTGCGGGTCAATTGCCACGCGCGCCGAGGATGTGATGTTCCGCGATTGCATCACCGACTTCTCAAAGATCTCTTGAATATCATCACCGCGCGCATAGACCCAAATCTGCATGGACGGATCAGCCTGCCCCCCGAAGAGGGCTTGCGCCTGCTCGATACTCATATTTTGCACGAGGCTCTGGCGATGAACGACGACCAGGATTTCTTCCGCGTCGATCTGGTACGCGGGCGTGGAGAGTCCCTGCGGCTCGCCGACGCGCAGGAGAATCTGCGGCGCGTCCGGTGTGACGTTCAGCATGGCCGAGGCGGCATTCGCGCAGGCGTAAAGTTCCGAGAGCCAGGGTTGGGCGGCGGGCGTCGCGTACACATTGACGATGTGCGTATCGGTTGGCTGTGTGCCGCCGCAGGAGGCAAGCAGAAGGATGGCAAGGAAAAGGCAACGTTTCATGTAGTCAG
>JAKANW010000028.1 GCA_021823555.1 Chloroflexota bacterium | reverse complement strand
TTCGTCGCTCCCTTCACGGGGAGCGTGGATTGAAACTTAGCCAAAGGAGTGCAGCGTATCAGTGCTGGCAGTCGCTCCCTTCACGGGGAGCGTGGATTGAAACTAATCCAGCTTGTTGCATCAGTGACCATAAGTGTAATCGTCGCTCCCTTCACGGGGAGCGTGGATTGAAACCAAAGCACAGACGGAGTAACAGTACCTCAACCTGCTGACTGTCCCCACGTGTGTGGGGATGAATCTTCGTGCGTTTCGTGTTCTTCGTGGATCAATCAATCCAAGCCAGCTACAACAAGACTCAACAGTTTGTTTGCCACGTATTCCCTCTAACACCCTCTGTAGTCACGTTTCAATTTCCCTTCTCACTGATTACTGACCGCTGATAACTGGCCACTGGTTACTTCATCGCCGCCACCACGCGTGTGATGACCGCCTCCAACAGCAGCGGATCCACCTGGCCATCCAGACGGGCCAGCACCGCAGCCTTGACCCTGGCAATGATCTCCGCATCCGCAGGGCCAACGCTGCCCCCGCGCGGCGCTTCGCGCGGGAAGGCTGCCACCAAATTCACGGACGGACTGTAAGTGGCCTTGGGCGCGGGGCCCTGCTCGACGCGGTTGATCTTGATGCCTTGCTTCATGGCGCGTTCCACAGCCAGGTCGGTCATCACCACGTTGTCGCTCACATCAATGCTGGTGACGCCGCGCGCCTTCATATCATCCACATCGCGTTCCGTAATAAATGTCTTGGCCATAATACCTGCCTTATATCATTGCGAGGGGAAGTTCTCCCCAGCGAGGTCGAAGCGCCGCAGCGACATTCCTATTTCTCCGGTCTGCCTTCCAACTCTTCCAAAGCCTTCACCGCCGCATTGCGCGCTGTCAGGATCTCGGCTTCCGAGCCTGAGAGCCACATGCGGCCAAAGCGTCCCACCGACGAGATATGCAGGATCTTGATATTGGAACCTTTCTCCGCTTCGTTGACCGCATAGTTGATATAGGCCGCCGGCGCGCACTCCAGCACCAGCATGGTCTCGCCGGGCACCAGCATCGAACCGCGCCGGAAGCGGTTCAGCAACTGCGCCTGGTACGGGTCCACGTTGGTGATGATCTGCACCGAAGCGATGGACGGCTTGACGCGCTCGGATATGTGCAGGCCCAGGCGGTCGAGCACGATGCGTCCCGCTTCCAGCACCTCGGCCTGCGACTTCGAATGCACTTCGAACATGCCGAATTCGCGTTCGACGATCTGCGCGCCCGGCTTTGCTTCAGTGGACTTGACCGCAATATCCACCAGGCGAAAAACTTCGTTTCCCGGCGCGACTTCGATATAGAGAGCCGCCATGCCCTCGGTCGGCAAGTCGCCTTGCGTGATGGTGCCGACGAAGGCCGCATATTGCGGCTGCATGCGGTCGAGGTAGGAATAACAACGCAGTGAAAATTGATCAGCCATAATGCTCCAATGAGTTATTGATTGTACATGGCAATGCCAAGCGGAGTGACGAAGAGCGGGTTTCCCGGCAGCACCGTCTCGATACCCGTCACTTCCTGGATCACCTTATCCATGCCAGGGTAGGCGCACGTGCCGCCCACCAGGTAAATCCGTTCCACTTTATAGCCGTCTATATGACGGCGGACAATTGTACCGACTTTTTCCATCACCGGGCGGATGACCGGGAACAGCCGCGCCTGCTCTTTGGGATCTTTCTTGAGCGCTTCGGCCTGCTCAAAAGTTGTTCCCGTTGAACCGGCGATCACCAGCGAGAAATGGGTTCCGCCAGTCGGTTCGTCGGCCGTGTAGACCACCTTCCCTTTCTCGAAGATGGCTACGCCCGTAGTCCCGCCGCCCACGTCCACCACCGCGCCGTCCCTCACTTGCAGGACATTATTGGCAGCGGTCGGCTCGTCAATCAAGCCGGTGCAATCCAGCCCGGCTCCGTAGAGCACATTGGCCGTGGCGCGCACTTCCGCCTGTGGGACTCCCGGCGGATAACCGCTGGCAGCGGATGAGAGTGTGAAACCAAGCCTGTCTTCGACCCTGGCCTTCATCTTGCGCAGCAGGTCCACTGCCCCAACGAAGTCCACCACCAGGCCGTCGCGCGTTACCTGCGCGAACTGGTATTCGCCCGCGATGGGAGTGTAGTTCTCATCCAGCACCACCAGCACGGTGTAGGCCGTGCCCAGGTCCACGCCAACGTGGATGGCGCCGCGATACACGCCATTAGGGAACAACAGATCAGGATCGGGATGCCAGCCATTGGCTCCCGACATGATCGCGTCTGTGCGGGTGAGAAGGTCAGAGAGATTCGGGTTCATAAAACTTCATTCACATCTTCGCGCTGAGCGGAGAGAGGACACGCTTCTCGTCCGAACGCAGTCGAGGCGCAAGTGCTTTGGGAACCTGTCCTTCGACTTCGCTGTGCTACGCTCAGAGCGGAACATTCTACAGCTTTCCTGCTTTCCAATACAGCTCCAATACATACACCGCGGAGGAGAAACGATTCAACGCGTGGGAGAGCTTCTGCCCTGCCCCGCTCGTGTCCATGCCTTGCGAAAAACCAAAGGCTTCCAGCGCCACCACTTCCACTTCACGCGACTGGGTGCGGATCACGTTCAACCAATGCAGCATCTCATGGTCATTCGGCCCGGGGACGATGTGCTGGATGCCCAGGTGACGATCTGGCCAGTGAGAGATCTCGTGCAGCTCATCTTCAGTCTTGCCAAGCAGCACCAGCGGCGCGACCGAACGCAGGTTATATTCCGCGCTCATGATCTCACGGCAATAAGCGGCCAGCGTGTCGAGGTGGTTGGCCAGCGCCGTCAGTTGAAATCCGCGCGCCCTGGCCGCAGCCAGCATGACCAGGGCATGGAGCGAGTCAACGCGTCCACGCAGGACCAGCCTGGGGGCCGTCTTGGAGGCGAAATGCCCGGCATCCAACTGGGTCATGTGCTCGGGCTTTTGTCTGAGCGGTTGCCCGCATTCAGCACAGACGGGAACGGGGCCGCTCAGTACCACAGGGAAAGTCCCGGGCTTGTCCCAATCCACATGAGAATGAGAAGGGGTTTGCACAGCAACCTGCATGGCGGGTTGCACATCCAGTTTGTGTGCACGCAAAAACTCATGCGCCGAATCCGTGAAGCGCGTATCGGGCGGGAACGCAGGCAATTGTCCGCGCCCGTTCTGCCACATTTCGCGCAACTCACTCTCGGTGATGATCGTCATTTCTCATTCCAATTGACCGGGAAGACCACGTACACAAAGCGCGCCTGGCTGGGCGTGCCAAAGGTAATGCTCGACCCTTTGGGGATATAGATCGTATCGCCTGCAAGGCCGCGCACCTGCTCGCCGCCGCGCGTGATCACCAGCTCACCTTCGAGCACCACGTCAATTTCATCGTAGTTCAAGGTCCACTTCATCTCGCCCTGGTCGAGCGACATGTAGCCTGCGCCCATCGGGGAGCGATCCTGCGTGGTCACCACGTCCTTCAAGCAGACATTCGCGCCCGGCGTGGCGAGGCCTTCCAGAAACCGTTCCAACTCGACCTGCGCCCCGCGCACAACTTTCAGCGGCGGGAGATTCGGCACTTCGATGCGCTTCGGCGCCAGGCCCGGAGCTGGTCCCGTTTCGCGGATCAGTTTCACGCCCAAATCAAAAGCTACATCCTGGGCCTCATGCGTGACGATATCGTCCGATCCAAGCAGGAGCCTGTCGGCTTTTTGGCGCGCAAGCAGGCGGATATCTTCAGCAGTAAATAATTGACGCGGCATGGTGAATCACACGCTCCCATAACCCGCTGCGCATCGGCACGACACGTAACACGTGTGCGTATTACGCAACAGCGGACATCAAGGGAAAGCGTGCAGGGAATGCCGAATTACTTGGCGGTCTCTTTGTTGCGTCCGCCGAAGGAACCCTTGGTATTCTTCGTCAGGATCATCTCCACATCGGAGTGCGGGCGCGGGATCACGTGGACCGAGGCGAGTTCGCCGACGCGCTTGGCAGCCGCAGCGCCTGCATCCGTGGCAGCCTTGACAGCGCCGACGTCGCCGCGCACCATCACAGTCACATATCCGCCGCCGACATACTCACTGCCGATCAACGTCACATTGGCGGCTTTGACCATCGCATCGGCTGCTTCGATCGCGCCGACCAGACCTTTGGTCTCCACCATTCCCAGGGCGATCATGGAAACATCTACTGGCATAGTCGTACTCTCCTTTGAAAATGTTTTTTTCCGATTAGGCATCGGATGTCAGGTTTGAAAGAACTTCAAGCCTGAAATCTGAGGCCTAATTGCTCGCGCTGCCTGCACCTGGGACGCAGGCACAGGTGAGCGGAAGGACTGTGTTCTTCCGTCCCGCAGTCGAAGCGCACATTTTGCATGGGCGTCTCGCCTGCGGTCTTCGGCTCCGCTCAGACCTCCGCTCGACGCGAGATTATTTCTTCAACTCCATCAACACTCTCCTCACAATTTCTTCCACCTGTGAATTCAGGCTTGCCGAGGCCGCGACATTTGCCGGCGCGGAATAGCCGGAGCCGCCCGAAAAAGCGCGGCGCTGCGCCTGGTCATCGGTGGAACCGGGAGCAAAGGCATCCTCCGGCGGGACGCGGATTTCATAGGCCAGGCGCTTGATATTGTACATGTGGTGGACGGTGATGTTGTCGCCAGTGATGGCGCCGCCAATCCCGCCCGATCCGAGGGTCATGGAGGGCATGACACCCGTCGTATATCCCGTGGCGCCCAACGTTCCCCACGTGTTAACCAGGATGCGGAAGACGGGCTTCTCCAATCCGAACTTCATGATCACGTCCTGGTCCTGGGCGTGGATGACCAGCGAATGGCCGCGTCCGCCATAATTGATCAATTCGATGGAGCGGTCACAGCCTTCCTCCCAGCCATTGACTTCATACCAGCCCAGCACGGTGGTCAATTTCTCGCCAGAGAGCGGGTCTTCCGGGCCGACCATCTTGAGTTTGGCAACCAGGATGCGCGCCCAGTCCGGCACGCTGAAGCCGTACATCTGCGCCAACTGCTGCGGACTCTTGCCAACCGCCTTCGGGTTCGGCAAGTGCCCGACGAACAGGTTCTTCGCCAATACCTTTGACAGTTCATCGTTGACGAAATACGCGCCCTCAGCCTTCATCAACTCTTCCAGTTTGGCCGCGATGGGCTGGTCCGCCACCACGGATTGTTCGGTGGCGCAGATCACAGAATGATCGAAGGCTTTCGATGCCACAATGTATTTGGCGGCGCGCTGCAAATCCGCCGAACGGTCCACGTAGACCGGCACATTGCCGGGGCCGACGCCGTAAGCCGGCTTGCCCACCGAATGAGCCGCGCGCACCATATCCGAGCCGCCTGTCGCCAGGATGAGCGCAACATATTTGTGCTTCATCAATTCCTGCGTGCCGGGCAGGGTGATGCGCGTCATGGAGGAGATCAATCCCTTTGGCATGCCTGCCCGCTCCCCTGCTTCGGCCATGATGCGGATGGTTTCCGCCGAACATTTCACCGCAGACGGGTGTGGCGCCACTACAATCGCATCGCGCGCCTTGACCGCGATCAGCGTTTTGAACATGGCCGTGGAAGTCGGGTTGGTGCTGGGCGTTAAAGCCGCCACCACGCCCATGGGCCAGGCAATGTCATAGGTTCCTTTTTCGGGGTTCCGCCCAATCACGCCGACCGTCGGTATATCCTTGATGGCTTCCCACAATAATTTCGATGACAACAAGTTCTTGAGCACTTTGTGTTCGGGCACGCCATAGCCTGTCTCTTCGACAGCCATGCGCCCCAACGCCATGGCGGAATCCGCCGCGGCCTGCGCCATGGCCGCGCAAATCCGGTCCACTTCGGCCTGGGTGGCGTGTAAAAATTGGCGCTGCGCGTCACGGGCCTGGACGGCCAGCGTACGGGCTTCTTGTATGGAGAGCAGATCGTTGTCGAGTTCGGCCATATGTTTATCCTATGTCGTTGCGAGGGCGCAAGCCCGAAGCAGTCTCCTGTTAAGATAAGGTTGCTTCGGCAGAAGAGCACTGCCTCGCAACGACATCCTAATAATTCATCGGCTGGTTGGCCACTTCCAATACTTTGTTCTGGAAGGCAACCGCTGCGGCTCTACAGGCAGGCTGGTCGCCGGTCAGCATCACGCCCATATAGTTCGTCTCGGAGGGCGGCATCGTCAGGGAGACAATTCTAACATCGGCGGCCTTCAAGGCCGCGTCCAAACCTACCAGGCCTTCATTCGGCGGTGCAATGAGATAAGCAATCGGCGTATTGACCGGGATGTTGCACACCTTGGAGAGATACGTACCCGTGCGCGAGATGACGTGCGGGAAGAAGGCGATGGAAGCGTCATCGTTGGCGGCATACCAGATGGCTTTGTCCTTCATGTAATCCAGCGCGGCATTGAGACCGGCTCTGACCTCGGCCGGGTCTGGTCCCGCCAAAATAGCCATGATCTCGCCCGACAACAATCCCGAGGTGTGCTTCGCTCCTGCATAGAACGAGCGCGCATACACCACTTCCACGTCGGCCATCTTGGTGGCTTCGTCAATCGAGACGTAGGTGGCATCATCATTATCGGCGCTGATAAGGCCGATGGACAGTTGCTCCGGGGTCAGCTTCAACTGCTCCGCCAGGTTGCGGTCCACCTGGGGAATCAGTTGAACACACAGGGGTGTTGCATAGATTGGATCGAGGATTGCCATAAGTTATTTCCTTTGTCATTGCGAGCCGTTCTTTGGCGAAGCAATCTCCGACTGAATGGGAGATTGCTTCGGACGGGAGAGCGCCGTCCTCGCAATGACATGTTATTTCGCCAGTTTCAATTTCACGCCAGACGCCTGGTTCTGGCGCATCTTCTGGGCAATTTGTACCACGAATGCACCGGCTTCGAGAGGGTTCGTTCCGCCGTTTTCGAAGATGTTGCAGACCACATCCCGGTCGGCATCGGTATCGCCATACTTCGGTTTGTAGCCCATATAGGCGCTCATCGACTCGGCGCGGCCAAGCCCGGGGCGCTCGCCGATCAACAAAACGACCACATCTGGCTTAATCAGTTCACCAATATCGTTCATCACGCCCACGCGCGCGTATTTGACGAAGAACGGCGCGCCGAAGGTCAACCCGGCGGCCTGGGCGCCCTGGCGAATGACCGGGAAGATCTGGCGCAGGTTGGCTTCGATGGCCGCAGCAGACAACCCATCCCCCACCACAAGTTGGATGTTGACATTCTTCTGGCACTTCTCGTTGATGAGGCGCTTGGCATCATCGTTCAACAGGCGGCCCAGGTCGGGGCGCAGCAGGTACTCCTGTTTGCCGCCGGTGATCTTGGTTTGCACGGTGAACAGATTGAACTCATCGAGCAGCTTTTGATCCACGTCGCGGTAGAGCGCGTCCTGGGTAACAGCATGGTCTCCCTGGAAGAGCAAAAGCGAGGCCGTGCTGTAGCGTGGGCCGGCGCGTCCCACGCCGATGCGGGCAGTGGTGGAAGCCATTAAGGCGCGCAATCCATTGGCATCCTTGGGATTCTTGACGAGCGGCGTACTGTGGGCCTGGGGCGTGGTCGGGTCGGGCAGGTCAATATTCAGATCGGAGGAAGCTGACGAGCGCGGCTTGACAGGAACGGCCGGGGCCGGAAAGACAGGCGTCGAAACGGGAGCAGGCTGGGAGGCCGGAGTTGAAGCGGGCTTCACAACTCCAGCGGCATTCAGTTCGCGTACCACTGCTTCCACAATTGCGGCAAGTTGAGCGTCATCCATAAATAATTTCTCCAATATCATCTGCGCTTCGACTGCGCTCGCCTATCAGCTCGCTTCGCTCAGCGCGAGGGCTAGCGCTTGAGGAAGAAGGACGGGTCGCCGGCTTTTTCAGTCAGGATGCCGTTCCGGATCAAGCCGAGGTCTTCCATCCATTTTTCGAATTCCGGTGCGGGATGCAATTTGAATAACTGGCGCAGGGTGGGCGCATCATGGAAGGATGTGCACTGGTAGGAGAGCATGGAGTCGTCACCCATCGGCACACCCATGAAGTAGTTGCAGCCTGCAGCTGTGAGCATGACAGCCAGGTTCTCGATGGCGTTTTGATCGGCGCGGGCATGGTTGGTATAGCAGGCATCCACACCCATTGGGATACCGGTCAGCTTGCCCATGAAATGGTCTTCGAGACCGGCGCGCTGGATCTGGCGAGCGTCGTACAAATATTCGGGACCGATAAAGCCCACCACGGTGTTGACCTGATACGGGTTGTAGCGTTTGGCCAGGCCGTAGTTGCGGGCTTCGAGCGTGAGCTGGTCCCAGCCGTTATGCGCTTCCGCGGAAAGCGCCGACCCCTGACCGGTTTCAAAATACATAAAGTTCGGGCCTTTCGGGAAGCAGCGCTTTTTTGCGAGTTCGTAGGCTTCGTCCAACATGCCGACCGAAATGCCAAATGAGTCGTTCCCCTTTTGTGAGCCGCAAAGGGATTGGAACACTAGTCCAACGGGTGAGCCGGATTCCAGGCACTTCATCTGGGTGGTGACGTGCGCCAGCACACAGTTCTGGGTTGGGATATTCCAGGTCTTGATCACATCATAGGTCATATCCAGCAGGCGCGCCACCGAGCTGTACGAGTCGTCCACCGGGTTGATGCCGATGACCGAGTCACCCGAACCGTAGGAGAGGCCTTCGTAGATTTCAGCACGGATGCCTTCCGGCGAGTCGGTCGGATGGTTGGGCTGGTTGCGGCTGGAAAGAGTGCCCGGCAAACCAATCGTGTTGTTGCAGTGCGCGCTGACCGGGATCTTCTTGGCAGCGTACATCAAGTCCAGGTTTGACATCAGCTTGGCGACGGCCGAGATCATTTCCGCCGTCAGGCCCGCTGAACTGCGGCGGATCGCTTCGCTGGAGGTGGTATCGGCTAGGATCCACTCGCGGAATTCACCGACGGTCTTGTCCTTGATCTCGTTATAAATGTTCTCATCCACCGCGTCCTGGATGACGCGCGTGACTTCATCCTGGTCATACGGCACCGCCGGGTTCTCGCGCAGGACGCGCAGGGGAACTTCCGCCAGGACAAGCTTTGCCGCGACGCGTTCAGCGGCGGTCTCCGCACCCACGCCCGCGAGACGGTCGCCCGATTTCTCCTCGTTGGCTTTGCCCATAAGGAGACGGATGTCTGGAAATTCGTAGGTCTTGCCGTGCAGTTTCGTACGGAGAAGCATAAGCGCTCCTTAGACCTGAAAACTTTTAGGCATAGATCCCTGTAAATAAATTCGCCCGGAGGGGATGGCAAGCTCTCAGGAAAACCTGCTATCGCATCCTGGAAATATTTCTCATGGCAAAATATAGGAGCACTGCGGGCATCAGAAGATAAACAATATTCCAAACTCCCGCAACGACTCGAACGACTTGATCAATGACCGCGAAGATTATGTAAGTGTACACGGCCCATTTTCGCATGAACCACAAACCAACGACACATACCATCCCAACCGCAATCGAGAAAGCCAGGTAGGATGGGTACCATGAGCCATGTTGCCGGGCGATTTCAGGAGAGAAGACGAGGGGAATGGCAAGGATTGCCCAGAGCAATCCGATTGCACATATAATCCCAATTGAATTGGGTCGTTTTGCTTTTGCCAGTGTTTCAGACACAATATGCCTCTTCTTGCCTGATCTAATGATAGAAAATCAAGGTCTTCACACTCAACGGCACCACACGCCCATCCATGAGCGGAGCGCCCACATCAATATAATCACCTTCGGTCAAACCAATCTGATCTATCACTAGTAAGGAACGCTCCGGCGTAAGACCTTTCAAGGTTTGGCCGAGAGCCTGGGCATAATCTCTCTCGATAATAACAACGAGCGGCCGCTCGGAGGGCATAGCGCCAGAAAACTCCCGCAGGCCGTTCGCTAATTGAGTCAGCAAAGTATAGTCCAATGAGCGGTTGAGTTCAAGTGCAATCGCAAACAGATCGGTGGCAACGTTGATATCCCAGCGGCGCACCGCCTCGGCAATCGCCGTTGAAATGGCAGCAGGCTGAAAGTTTGTGCCGGGCAACGCCGAAGCATCGTCCTGAAGCGCAGGCCGGATGACAGGTACGTTCTTCATTGGCAGGATCTGGCGCTCGGCCCAAATCGTCGAGCCGGACAAGGTCACTGTCTGCGTACTGGCACCCAGGACCGTTGCGCGCACCGTCTCTGCAGGCGGGACAATCTCATAAGAATTTAGAACCGAATTCTGGCGCATGGATTCCGCCAGCAGCGGCCCAACATCATCATGGAGGGTCGCATCGGCCACCGACTCGATCCGCAGCGGCTTGTAATAATAATGGCCGATACCGCCTGAAAACATCAGCACCGTACCCTTGCCCGAGATGGGCGCCGGCGGCGTGAGATACACTTTTTGAGCCAGTGGCGAGGCAGTCCCCTCAACCAACTCAACTGCCAGGTCGGCCATGCGATCTGTAAAGCGACGCAACTCCTCAAGTGTGGGCGATGAGCCAGCTTCAAGCTGAATGCCACAATCTGCCAGGATGTGTTTTGCAGGCTCGGCAATATGGCGGACTCTCCCGCTTCCATGCTCGACCTCGAGGATGCGCCCGCCAAAATTCATCGCCGCGGCGCTGACAAAGTTTCCGCTATGAAAGGTCGCACTGTTGGCGCTGCCCCCGCCGATATCCACGTTTGTGACCGATGTGTAGTGTGTTTGTGAATACCCCGCCGCCCCTGCCCCTCTGCCGGCGATCAGACTCTCCACGTGCGGCCCTGCCACGCTGACCACGAACTCGCCTGCCAGGCCCGAAAGAGCGCGCAGAATCTCATCCGCGTTTTTCTTCTTGGCAGTTTCGCCCGTGATGATAACCGCGCCCGTTTCAACCCGTTTCGGGTCCACTCCCGCGGCGGCATATTCGCGGCGGACAATCTCGTTCAGTTGATCCGCATCCACGGTTTCATAGTCTTTTAGCGGGGTAAATACGATCGGGCTTTGATACAGCACTGCGCGGTCCGTTATGCTGATGCGCGGGATCTGGCCGGGGCGCGACACGTCCGTGAGACTGAGACGCGAGAAAACGACCTGCGTGGTCGTTGTGCCCACATCCACGCCCACCGAAAGCAAGGAGCGACTCTCAGCCATAGGAAAATAAAAAGCAATAACGAGTGGACTCGTTATTGCTTTCGGTATGTCACCTTGCCGCTTAATTCAAGGGAGTCAATCACGCCAACAATGACCGCATCTACAGGCGCATTGGTGGTCTGATTCGTATAACGGGCGGACGAGCCATCGGTAATGATGACCAGGTCCCCGGTCCCCGCGCTGACCGTATCCACGGCGATATACGGCTCCCCTTTGACTTTGCCTTCCGTATCGGCATCCCGCACAATGAGCAGCTTTCGGCCGCGGATGGATTCGTCCTTGATGGTCGAGATGGTCGAGCCAATTACAAGCGCAATTTGCATGGTGTCCTCAAGACAAAACGAGATAGGATTGGGGAATTTTATCGCAAATTCTCCAATCCTATTTATGGAACTTATTTCAGGAAGCTAATCGTCGCCAGTCTTGGCTGCCGCCGCCATCTGGGCCTCGATCTTGCGCAATTCATCTTCAGCGGTTGGCTTCGGCCCGCTGAAGCGATGCTTGGCATCCACCTGCCAGTAGATCAACATGAACAATCCCAGCAGGATGATGGACCATCCGGCCAATTCATTTGGCGGGATGGAGAACAGGATGGTAATGAACGCGATCCAGGCCAAAGCCAGAATATTCACGATAATCCCCCAACCTTTCAGGCTCCACGGGGCCATCTCAGGTTTGGTGTATTCTCCCTGCTTCTTAAGTTTGTTGCGCAAATTCAAGAAGATCGGCAAACCATACGCCAGGTAGAGCGCAGTGGTGCTGACTGCCACGATCACCGAGTATACTGCCGAGTAAACCGTCAGGAGCACGGCCAGGATGCAGGTGATGATAATGGACCATATAGGGGTGCGCCACTTTGGGTGGATCTGTTTGATCAGTGAGTATCCCGGCATGCCACCATCGCGCGCGAAGGCGAACCACATGCGGCTCATGCTGGTAATGGATGAAAGTCCGCACAGCCACATGGCTACGCCGATGATAATGGCAATGATATGCCCAAAGATCGGAGCGTCAAAGTTGCTGTAGACGATGTAAAGCACTGCCGGGCTATTGGATGCATCCACGGTCGCCGCAATTCCAGACAGGCCGCCTGGGATATGCAAGGTCAGCGTCAGCAGCATGATGAACCCGACTACGAAGGATACAGCCACCGACAGGAACACACCCCAGGCGCTGTTCAAGCGGGCCATGACGGTCTCTTCGGCTACGTGAGCAGAAGCATCATAGCCGGTATAGGTCCATTGCGCTTGGAGCAGGCCTAGGACGAAGGCCAGGGCGATGCCGCCGCCCGCATACAATCCAACCATCCCCGGTATTTTCATCATCAGGGAGTTGAACGTAAACGGACCGGCAGCAAAGGTGGCGGTCATGTCGCTCGGCGCGGTTGTAATCTGGGATTGGAAGAGGAAGCTTAGCGGCTGGCCTTTGTGCCCGAGCGCCGTCAGCAGGAACACCATGATAATCACTCCGCCGATGTGCCAGTACACGCTGAAGTCGTTCAACCAGGACGTCAACTTAATACCGAAGATGTTGATCAACACCTGTGGGATCATGATAATGATCATCACGGTAATCATCGAGGCGGCGCTGGTCGTGTCAATGCTGGTGCCAAACAAGCGGTTGATTGCCCCGCCGATGTAGATGGCAGCCGCATAATTGATCCCTGCAGTAATCATGATCTGGCCAAGCATATTGAACCAGGCAGTCACCCAGGCCCATTTATAACCGCCCAGTCGATGCGCCCAGAAATACAGGCCGCCTGCGGTTGGATAGGCGGACGCCAG
>JAKANW010000735.1 GCA_021823555.1 Chloroflexota bacterium | reverse complement strand
CGCTTCCTGCTGGAAGTCCACCCGAAACTGCGCCCGGTCGAGACGGCAGTCACCGGGGTCGTTCTGGCTGGAACCGCACAGGGACCGATGAATATCCAGGAGAGCAGCGCCGCGGCCTCGGCGGCGGCCTCCAAAGTGGCGGTGCTGATCGAATCGGCCAAAGTCGAACTGGAGCCGTACGTGGCGCGCGTCAATCCAGAACGCTGTCAGGGCAGCGGCGAATGCGTCAAAGTCTGCCCACAAGAGGAAGCCATCGCATTGCAGACGTTTACCGAGAATGGGCGCACGTTCCAGCGAGCAGTCGTCATGCCAGCCAACTGCAACGGGTGCGGCGTATGCGTGAGCGCCTGTCCGAACCGCGCCATTGATGTTCAGGGCTGGCGGTTGGACGAATACGAAGCCATGGTCGAGGCCATCGCCGCCGACATCCCTGCCTGGGAAGGTGCCGCATGACAACGACAATCGAAGAAAGAAAAAAGCGAACCGAAATGCTGGTGGAAATGCGCAAAGAACACCGCGAGGAGGTGCAGAAGGCGCAGGAATTGCTCAAGTCCCAGCAATCTGCCCGCAAGGCGCTGGAACGGGCGCTGACCGGCGGACCGCACAGCGTGCCGCAACTGGCACAGGCTGTCAACATGCCCGCGCACGAAGTGCTTTGGTACGTGGCGGCCATGAAAAAATATGGGATCGTGGCTGAGGCGGGAACCGATGAGAGCGGCGATTATTACCTCTATCGCCTGACGAAGGAGGCGCAGTCATGAGCGCGCGCGTAGACCCCAACTTTCTGGCTGAACTCAAGAAATACGGCGAAGTGAAGATCGAATCGTGCTTCAACTGCGGCAACTGCACCGCCATCTGTCCGCTTTCTACGGAAGAGGACAACTTTCCCCGCAAGATGAACCGCTTTGCCCAGTTGGGACTGCGCGACCGACTGCTTGCCAGCAGGGAATTGTGGCTGTGCTACTACTGCGGCGAATGCACGAAAACCTGCCCGCGCCAGGCTGACCCCGGCGAGTATATGGCCTCAGCCCGCAGGTATGCAATCGCATCCTATGACCCAACCGGGATGGCAAAATTACTTTACACCTCGCCGGTCCTGGGCGTGATCTTCATGATCATCCTGGCTGCTGCGATAGGCGTGTTTTTTTACCAGGCCAGCGCGCCGATGGATATGCAAACCCTGCGCCTGTTCGAGTTCATTCCCTCAACGTTGATCCACAATGCGGGAATCGCCGCCGGGCTGTTGATTGTGTTGGCCATGCTGGCGGGCATGATTAATATGTTCAGGCGGACGTTCAAGGCGTCTGGGTATCCCAAAGGCGCGCGTCTCGACTGGGCCGGCGCGATATGGAAAGCCTTCGGGCAGGAAGTTTTAGGACAACTGCGGTATCGAAAGGATTGCGAAGCCTCGGCTGCTGAAAAACCCTGGTATGCCCAGAAATGGTTCATGCACGCCTCCATGCTGTGGGGTTTCCTTGGACTGTTCGCGGCAACGGCGCTGGATTACCTGCTGGAACTCCTGAGTGTCAAGGCCACCGGGACGCCGGTGCCGCTCTGGTATCCCGTCCGCGTGGTGGGGACGGTTTCGGGTCTCTTCCTGCTTTACGGAACGAGCCTGTCTCTTCTGCGACGTTTCCGCAAAGACGATACTTCTTACGAGAAGTCCAGCCTCTCTGATTGGATTTTCCTGACGCTGATGTGGCTGGCGGGTGTGACGGGCTTTCTGCTTGAAATTGCAGTCTACCTGCCTGCCGCCGCGTGGAGTTATTGGATGCTGCTGGCGCACCTGATTGTGGTGGGCGAGTTGCTGCTACTGGCGCCGTTCACCAAGTTTGCCCATGCGATCTATCGCAGCATTGCGCTGTATCTTTGGGCGCTCAAACCTTTGCCGCAAAAGGAGGCAGCTGCGACGCCAGCCGCCGCGGATTGAGAATTCCAATGTCTGCCGGCTTGTGCTTTCGAACCGGCGAGCATGTCACAAAAATTTCAAGGAGATAACCCATGAGCGAAGAAATTCAAATTACCAAGACCGTCATCATGTGTAATCACAGCGATCCCGACAGCGTGATGGCTTCGCTGGTGATGGGCGCTGCCGCAGCTGCTACGGGTGATCAGGTGCTGATGTTTTTTCAGCCCGGTGCAGCCAAAGTGCTGGTCAAGGGTGAGTTGGAAAAACTCAATGGCATGCCTGGCCTGCCTGACCCAATGTATCTGTACGACTCCATCATCACTCTGGATGGCAAATTCATCCTGTGCGAACTCGGCATACCCAACAAGGGCATCAAGAAGGATGAACTGCGAGAAGAAGTCGAAGTCCGCATGGCATCCGATTTCCTGCTGAACGCCGAAGGCGCAACCAAATTCTTTTCGTACTAAAACAAATTCAAAGGAGTTTCTCATGACAGATCAAATTACTCCCGCCAAGACGATTGACGAACGCGGCAAGATTTGCCCCTATCCTGATGTGGATACCATGACCACCCTCAAGAAAATGAAAAAAGGCGAGATTCTGGAAGTGCTGGTGGACTATCCCCTCTCGGTGGAGCGTATTCCACGCAGCGCCCAAAAGAATGGGCACAAAATTCTCAAAGTCCAGCAGGTGGATGGACCCAACCACAGCATCCTCATCGAGGTTCTGGGAAACAGGTAATTAGAAAACGTACCGCGACATCCATGGCGTTGACCCTGGCAAGGCGACATGAATGTCGCGGTACAAAAATATAAATAAGGAGAATGTTATGACCCCCATCGTTTCTGGTTTGCTGGTCGGCGCTCTATTCGGCTTTGCCCTGCAGCGCGGCCGCTTCTGTATGAACTCCGCCTTCCGTGACATCATTCTGGGGCGGGATTTCACCCTTTTCAAAGCCCTGTCTGTTGCCATTCTGGTCGAGATGATCGGATTTTCGATTCTGGCATT
>JAKANW010000734.1 GCA_021823555.1 Chloroflexota bacterium | reverse complement strand
TAATGCCAGCGCCAGGCCCGCGCCCACAACGCCACAAGATAGATCGCCACGCCGGGGATCAGCCACCAATATTGCGCCGACTTGACCGCGACCCAAAAAGTGCCCCAGTCCAACCCGCGCACCACGATGTACACAAAAACGAGGCTGATGACCAGCCCCAGCCAGAATTGCCACTTTTTCATGCGGGAGATTTTATCATGGCGCACAAGGTCTACAGAATCATGGACAAGCAGAATCCGCCTTGGAAGACCCGCCCCTACGATATAATTTCCTCCATGGAACTCAACCGCATCGCCCCTGACTTTGAGCTGCGCGGCCTCGACGGGCAACTCCACCGTCTGAGCGACTACCGCGGGCGCGTGGTAGTAGTCAACTTCTGGTCCGCCGACTGCCCGCACGTGGAACGGACCGACGCGCTGATGCTCGCGTCATTGAGAGGCCGGGGCGACGCGGTGATGTTGTTGTCCATCGCATCGAACGCGAACGAGTCCGCGGAAATGGTGGAACAAACCTCACGAAGCCGCGGCCTGCCGGTGGTCCTGCTCGACGCGGGCAACGCGGCGGCGGACCTCTACGGGGCGCAATTCACGCCAGAGCTTTTTATTGTCGACCGCGAGGGTGTCCTCCGCTATCATGGTGCGGTGGACGATGTCACCTTTCGGCAGCGGAATCCAACCCGAAGTTATTTGGATGAAGCGGTGGATGCGGCGCTGGCCGGCAACGCGCCGCCTGTGGCGGAAGTTCCCGCCTTCGGGTGCACCATCGTGCGCGCTTTCTAAATCATGCTAGAATCAACCTATGACCACCGTTCCAGAACGAATCGCCTTTCTGAAAAAGATTCACCTGTTCTCAAAATTGCCGGACAACGATTTGAACGATATTGCAGAGACGCTGATCGATGAATCTTTCAGCCCCGGTGACCGCATTATCGAGCAGGGTTCACATGGAAATAATTTTTATCTGGTGTATCAAGGTTACGTAAGGGTAATGCGCCGCCACGACAGAAAGGAAGTGATACTGGCGCAGCTCGTGCCGACGGATTATTTCGGCGAAGAAGAGTTATTCAAGGGCGGTTCGCGCACCGCCTCTATCGTGGCGGTCACGGGAGGATCTTTGCTGGTGCTTCACGGAAGCAAGCTGGGGGAGTTGATCAAGCGCGTGCCAACCTTCAAGCCATCCTTCGATGTGGTGATCGAAACGCACCGGCTGTGGCGCCGGCTGCAATTCAAGTGGATTCGGCCAGACGAGGCGGTTTATTTCCTGGCGCGCAAGCATCCCATTCTGTTATGGCGCGCGTTGGTATCCCCGCTGTTTTTTATGGCTGTTCTGGTGCTCATCTTCCTATGGGGCGCGTTGGTTGGAACCGCCTGGACGATGGCGTTTGCGATTCTTGGCATGTTGGGAATCGGCGGCTGGATCGCCTGGGTGGTCGTGGATTGGGGCAACGACTATTACATCGTGACCAGCCAGCGCGTGGTCTGGGTGGAAAAGGTGGTGGGTGTGTTCGAAAGCCGGACGGAGTCGCCGCTTTCCACCGTCCTTTCGATAAGCGTGGAAAGCGATCAATTGGGAAGAATTTTGGGTTATGGGAATGTAGTCATTCGGACCTATGTAGGAAGGATCCCATTCAACCACGTGGGACATCCAGAATACGCGGCGCGCATGATCGAGGAATATTGGGGCCGGATCAAATCGCAGCACTCCGCCGTGGAAAAGGACGCGTTCAAGAACGCCATCCGCAAACAGCTGGGGCTGCCCATCCCGCCGCAGCCCGCGCCTCCGCCCGTGGAAGAGTTGAAGTTTCCCAAGCTGCGCCGCCCCAGTGCCCTGCAGATCGCCCTTTCCAACATGTTCAAATTGAGGCTGGAAGACGGTGAGACGGTAACGTATCGCAAGCATATTTTTGTGCTGTGGGAACAGGCCTGGCAGCCAACCTTGATCCTGTTGTTGTTGATCGTTTCATGGATCTGGCGTTTGATCTACCTCGGCATCACCCCAGAAGAAATGCTGATCAAACTGACGGAAACCGGTGGATACCAACCGGACACGATTGTTGTTTCCCTGCCTCTGTTGATGGTTCCATTTGCATTATGGTGGACCTACCAATATGTGGATTGGAAAAACGATGTCTACCAAGTCACGCCGGAGCAGGTCATTGACATTGACCGCACGCCCTTCGGAAAAGTGGAGCGCCGCGCCGCACCGCTGGAGGGCATTTTGAACACAGCCTCCAAACGGGTTGGAATTTGGGGAAATCTATTCAACTTTGGCACGGTGTATATCGCGGTCGGCGGTGCGCAGCTGGACTTTGAAAATGTCTACGACCCGGCCAACGTTCAATCGGACATCGACCGCCGCCGCATGGCGCGGGCCGCCGCAAAGAACGCGGCGGCAGTCGCCGCAGAACGCGAGAAGATGGCCGAATGGGTGGCCGCCTATCATCGCAGTGTCAATGAGTTCCGCCAGCAGGAAGAAGAATTGAAAAAATCGAAACCAGAGTAAAATCAAAGCGCTTACAAAAGCCACGGATAAAAAAAGAAAGAGGCGCATCACTTTTACTCATTTTGTCTGTGGTCAATTTTTATAGAGGTAGATATGACTGTACGAACCATCGTTACCCTTCCTGATCCCGTTCTGCGCCGCAAAGCCCGAACTGTGACCACCTTCAACAAAAACCTACAAACCCTGATCGATGACATGATCGAAACCATGCGCGAGGCGCCCGGCGTTGGGTTAGCCGCGCCGCAAGTTGGCATCTCGGATCGCGTGCTCGTGGTGGAATACTACGAAGACGAGGAAGCCGAACAGCAAGAGGACGCGTCGCGTAAAAAAGTGTGGGCCATGGTCAACCCGGAAATTGTGAAAGTCTCCGAGGAAAAAGTGATGGGCGTAGAAGGTTGTCTCTCCATTCCGACGTT
>JAKANW010000733.1 GCA_021823555.1 Chloroflexota bacterium | reverse complement strand
TGCTGCCATGCTTAAAGAAGCCACGTTAGGCATCTGTGTCATGTCCAGGGAGGGCGCGGCCGTTGAAACGCTTCTGGCTGCTGACATCGTTGTCCCTGACATTTTCACAGCCCTGGACTTGCTTGACAAACCCCTGCGTATCCTCGCCACCCTGCGAAAATGACCCTGCCTGACTCCCCCATCCACCCCACCGATCCAGAACCACAGGCGCCTGGACATCCCCCGGAACGCGTCGAGCCATCTCCCGCGCGCCGCCGCCGCGCCCGCCGTAACCAGATCCTGCCCGCGGATGCGGAAGGCCGCGCTGCCGTGGCGGCCGCATTAGCCCGCCGCGCCTATCCAACGTACGAGCTGTTTGTTTTTGCCATCTTATGCGGCGCGGTGCTCGGCTTGGGCTACCTGCTTGATTCACAAGCCGTCCTGCTCTTCGGCATCCTGCTGGCCCCATTGTTCACCCCCTGGATCGGCATGACACTGGCCCTCATCACTGGCTCGGCGCGCTTCTTTGTGGAAACGCTCGTGGCGCTGTTGATCAGCGCCATGCTGGTCTTCCTGAGCGGCCTGCTGGCGGGACTGGCCGCGCGCGCCTTTCTGCCACTCACCCTCAACAATGCTTTCGATCACAGCCGTCTATGGATTCCTGACCTGATCGTATTGACGATCGGCGCGATCGTGCTGACGGTATCCTTTGTCCGTTCGGAAGAGAAACCCTATTTGCCCAGTGTGATGCTGGCTTACTCACTCTTCATGCCCGTCAGTGCAGCCGGTTTCGGCCTCGGCAGCGGCGTGGAAGGCATCTGGCCGCATGGACTGCTCGTCTTCGTCACGTACTTCGCGCTGGCTACGTTGGCCGGCCTGGTTACTCTCCTGGCCCTGCGCTTCCGCCCGACCGCGGCGGGTATGTTGATGAGCGGGAGCGCGGGAATCGTCATCGTGGCGGCGCTGTTCCTTTTGATGGGACCAGGCCTCAGGTCCGGGAAGGAAGCGGCGGTCATCCTGCCCACGTTCTCACCAACGCAGACCATTGCGGTCACACCGTCCCCACAACTGACTCTCGCCGCAACAGCCATTCGCTCACCCAAGCCTTCCTCCACGCCACACGTGCAAACAGCCACACCGTTTACCGCCAGCCCGGTCCCGCTGACGCTGACCCTTTCCCTGCCCATCACGGATACTGCGACCATTACGCTGACCATCGAGCCGACACCCGTTTATGCCAGGATCAGTTCAGATACAGGCGGCGGGGTAAACCTGCGCAAGACTCCCAACGGCACTTACATGGCCACGCTGGATAACGGCTCAATCGTACAGGTGCTGCCAGATATACAGGAGGTAAGCGGAACCGCCTGGGCGCATGTCATCGCCATCAAGAGCGGGAGGCAGCTTGAGGGTTGGATCCTGCAGTCCGTGCTCTCGACAGCCACCCCGGTGCCCAACTGGCAGCCTTCATCCACTCCAACCATTTCAGCGCCAGATACAGCTACAACCGCGGCCACGGCCACACCGACCATTTTGGACACTGCAACGCCAACCGCTTCCGAAACCGATACGCCAACTGTATCAACCACAGATATACCAACCAGCGCCATTACCCCATAAAAATAAGCTTCCCTCAGGCCTTTCCGCTAAAAAGGCGCGAGGGGTGATAACCAGGAGACCCCATGCCCATTCATTTTGGAACCGACGGCTGGCGAGCCGTCATCTCGGATACTTTCACCTTTGACAATCTGCGCATCGTAGCACAGGCTATCGCTGATGCGGTGGCGTCCGAACACTGGAATAAATCCGGCAATGGCGCCGACAAGCCTGATCCCAAAAAGATCGTGGTCGGCTTCGATACGCGTTTCCTTTCAGATCGCTTCGCGGGTGAAGTGGCACGCGTACTGGCTGCCAACGGATTCAGTGTATTGCTGGCGCAGTCCGACGCGCCCACCCCCGCCATTTCATACGCAGTCAAGCATCAACATGCCATTGCAGGCGTGATGATCACAGCCTCACATAATGCGCCGCGTTACAACGGCCTCAAATTGAAAGGCGCCTTCGGCGGCTCTGCCCTGCCCGAACAATGCCGCCGCGTGGAAGTTTATATCAACGACAACGAAGAACAAGCGCGTGGACCAAACCTGATGGATTATAAGAAGGCGCGCGAGGCCAGCCTGATCCAGAAGTTCAATCCATTGCCCGCTTACTTCGACCACCTGCGGACGCTGATCAACACCGATGTGATCGCCGAGAATCCCCAGCGCTTTGTGGTGGATGCCATGTACGGCTCAGGCCGCGGCGTGATCAAATCCTTCCTGCAAGGTACAGGCTGTGAAATCGCCGAGATACGCGGCGAGATGAATCCCGGCTTCGGCGGTGTGCATCCTGAGCCAATCGCAAAATATCTGGGAGCGCTGGCTTCGGCGATCAGTTCCGGGATGGGGAATTTCGGAGTAGTCACCGATGGCGACGCCGACCGCATCGGCGCGATGGATGAACGCGGCGCCTTCGTGGATCCGCATAAGATCATGGCGCTCTCACTGCAATACCTGGTGGAAAAGCGCGGCATGACCGGCGCGGTCGTTCGTACCGTCTCGACCACGCGCATGATTGACCGTTTGGCAAAACGCTATGGGTTGAAATTGTATGAAACCCCGGTGGGCTTCAATCACATTGCCGATTATATGATGCAGGAAGATGTACTGATCGGCGGGGAAGAATCGGGCGGCATCTCCTTCAAGGGACATATCCCCGAGGGCGATGGCCCGATCATGGGTTTGTTATTGGTTGAGATGCTGGCCGCGTCAAAGAAATCGCTGGTTGAAATGGTGAATGACCTGCTGGCGGATGTCGGTCCCGCTTTTTATGAACGCGTAGACTTGCGCTTAAACCGCCCCGTCGCCAAGGCCGAGATGA
The DNA here is from genome assembly GCA_021823555.1 of Chloroflexota bacterium. The sequence continues at coordinate 20 of JAKANW010000733.1, read as the reverse complement.
CCGACTTCCTGGTCAAGCAG
>JAKANW010000732.1 GCA_021823555.1 Chloroflexota bacterium | reverse complement strand
GAGGCGAGGTGCTCCTGCCGATTCTTTTGGCGTCCCTGTCTATTTTGATGAATGCCATTTCTCCGCTGGCAATCGGGATTGCCGTGCTGGTTTTCGACCTGGGTTGGGCTGTCTGGAGAGCCGTTGACTGGAGCAATGATTATTACATCGTTACCAACCAGCGCGTGGTCTGGTTGGAAAAAGTGGTGGGCATTTACGATAGTCGCCAGGAAGCGCCGCTGAGCACGATCCTGTCGGTGGGCGTGGAAACGGACATGTGGGGGCGCTCGCTGGATTACGGTAACGTGATCGTGCGCACTTTTGTGGGCAAAATCCCCTTCCATCATGTCTCGCATCCCTACCAGGCAGCGCACGTCGTCGAGGAGTACTGGCAGCGTACCAAGCAGGTCTCAATGGGAGCGGAAAAGGAAGCCATGAAGGATGCCATTCGCGCCAAACTTGGATTGACGGTGGCAGCCAAAACCGTGCAGGCCGCCCCCACTCCGCCAGCCACTCCTCCCAAGGCCCGCCAGGTCCTTTTCAAAATATTGGGCGCCAATACGCTCAAACTTCGCTATGAGGTCGGCGATACGGTCATCTACCGCAAACACTGGATCGTGTTATTACAGCAAGCCTGGCAGCCTGCCGCCTTCGTTCTCATCATCATTGGGGCGCTGATTTACCGCCTGATCCATATCGCCGTCGCCTCGGATATCTTTTTTATCAATACAACCGCCAATGGACCGAAGTTGGATACCATCCTGCTGATCCTGCCGGTGATCCTGCTGCCCTTCCTCGTCTGGCTGATCTATCAGGTCATGGACTGGAGCAATGATATCTTCCAGGTTACCGAAGACCAGATCATAGATATTGACCGCAAGCCCTTCGGCACAGAGGAACGCCGCGCCGCCCAACTGGAAAATATCTTGGCCACAGAATACAAACGAGTGGGACTGTGGGGCAACATCTTCAATTATGGGACGGTGCACATTACCGTTGGCGGTACGCACCTGGCTTTTGAAGATGTCATGGACCCGGCCACCGTCCAATCCGATATTGACCGCCGCCGCATGGCGCGCATGGCAAAGGCAAATGAGGCCAGGGTGGCGGCGGAGCGTGAACGGATGGCCGAATGGTTGGCCGCCTATCACCAAAACGCGGAAGAGTTCCGCCGCCAGCAGGGACCTTCCGAAGGCGGGCATAAAACCGAGTAAAATCGGGTTTCCATAAAATGTAGTCGGACACTTGCACCGAACGCAAGTGCGATGCTGCCAATCCGACCACACCGACGATCAGTTTATTTTTTGAGAGGCAAGCGAACATGGCTTTACGAACTATTATCACCTTGCCAGACCCGGTACTGCGCCGCAAGGCCCGGCCGGTCACGACATTCGATGATGATTTACAAACCCTGATTGACGACATGATCGAGACCATGCGCGCAGCGCCCGGCGTTGGGTTGGCCGCGCCACAAGTCAACGTTTCGCAACGCCTGATCGTGGTCGAATATGGCGAAGAAGAGGAAGATGAAAACGGCCAGATCATCGAAGTCACACCTAAAAAGCTCTTCGCAGTGGTCAACCCCGAAATCGTCAAAGCCTCCGAAGAGACCGAACTGGGCGTGGAGGGCTGCCTGTCCATTCCGGGGCTAGTGGGAGAGGTGGAACGCAATAGCAGCATCCAGGTCAAGGGACTGAATCGCCATGGCAAGCCCTTGAAACTCAAAGCCGAAGGCTGGCTGGCGCGCATCTTCCAGCATGAGATTGATCACGTGAACGGCGTGCTCTTTCCAGACCGCGCCACGAAGGTGTGGCAGCCGCAAACATTGGAAGAGGAACAAGACCGCGTTTAGCCTGTTCTTTTCCACTTCGTGTTTAGATGTATCTCAAGCATCTCTCGCTGACCAATTTTCGCAACTTCACCCGCCTGGACGTTGACCTGCCCCGGCGGGTTGTCCTGTTGGTTGGGGACAATGCACAGGGCAAGACCAGCATCCTGGAGTCCATTTATTTCCTGGCCGCCTTTACATCGTTTCAGACCCACGCCGACCGGCAGATCGTCAACTTCCGGGCGGCGCGCGAGCCGCTGGCCGTGACCCGGCTGGTGGCTGATTATCGGCGCGGCCGCTCCAACCATCGCCTCGAAGCACGGTTGATCCTGGAGCCGACCGGCATCAATGGTCAGCGCCTGCGCAAGGAAATTTTGCTGGATGGCGTCAAACGCTCCGTCGGCGATGTGATCGGCCACTTCAACGCGGTCATCTTTGTGCCGCAGATGTCGCAAATTTTGGAAGGCGGGCCGGACGAGCGCCGCCGCTATCTCAACCTGGCACTGGCGCAGGCCATCCCGGCGTATGCACGCGTGCTCAGCGAATACAACCAGGCGCTCAGCCAGCGTAACGCGCTGCTCAAGGCGCTGAACGAACGCGGCGGAAACGGCGACCAGCTCGAAGTCTGGGATGAGACGCTGGCGCGGCTGGGCGCGCAGATCATCCTGTGGCGCATCCAGGCCATCCAGGAACTGGAGCGCCTCGCCTCGCGCGTCCATCACGAGCTGACGCGCGGAATCGAGGTGCTGCGTCTCGCCTATGAGCCGGCCTATGACCCGCTTCCAAAGCCGGACGGCCAGATCGGGCTGAAACTCGATACGGTGATTGACCGCTCGTCCCTTGATCTGAAGGATATCCAGGAAGGCTTTTGCAAGCGGCTGGCGCAGGCGCGCGCCGAGGAGATCGCCCGCGGCGTGACGACGCTTGGTCCCCATCGCGACGAGCTGCGCTTCCTAGCCAACAACGTGGACCTGGGCGATTACGGCTCGCGCGGCCAGGTGCGCACGACCCTGCTGGCGCTCAAGCTGGCCGAGGTGCAGTGGATGAAGGAACGCACGGGCGAGTGGCCGGTAATCCTGCTTGATGAGGTGATGGCTGAACTTGATTTACAACG
>JAKANW010000731.1 GCA_021823555.1 Chloroflexota bacterium | reverse complement strand
CAGCCAGCCAAGCGCGCGCCGCACTTCGCCCGTGGAACGCAGCATCAAAAAGGATGTCAGCGAAGTGGCGAAGGATGAAAAAGCCACGCCTGCCAGAATCAGGTTCGTGGTCGGGACGACGCGGCCAACGCGGGCAAGGTTGTAAACAATGAAGACGGTCAGCAGCGCGGCGATGAAGGCCGCCAGCGGAATCGCCATCAGGCCCCAAAACGAGTACGGCCAATGGATGCTCATCGCAATCACCGCGCCGAGGCCCGCGCCCGAAGCGACACCGATCAGGAACGGGTCGGCCAGCGGATTGCGGAACAAGCCCTGGTAAGCCGCGCCGCTCCCACCGAGGGCCGCGCCCGCCAGCGCGATCAGCACCGTGCGCGGCAGGCGGATGTCCCACACGATGGTGGTAAAGGTGGCCTGACCCGCGCCGCACAAAATGTTCCACAGTTCACGCGGCGGGATAAACACGGAACCGACGGCAAGGCTGAGCAGCAGCGTTGCGGACAGGATGAGCAGGGCGATGATGTAGGGGCGTTTCATGGGCTGGGCTTCACCCCTCTCCCGGCGGGAGAGGGGCAAGGGATGAGGGTGTTACTGGAACAATTCCGGGTGCAGTAGTTTCGCCAGCGCTTCCAGCCCATCAACCATGCGCGGACCAGGACGGCTGAGCAGGTTGTCGTCGAAGGGATAGATCTTGCCATCGGTCACGGCTTGAAGCGCGTCCCAACCAGGGCGCGCCTTCACCGTGTCGGCAGTAGTACCGTAGAGCGAGTCGCCCAGCAGGATGAGGTCGGGCGGAGTCGCTACCAACTGTTCGAGGCTGAGTTGTGGATACTGGTCCGTAATGCCCGCTTTTGTGACCACGTTCTGACCACCGGCACGCGTGATCAGCAAATCAATGAACGTGCCCGGGCCGGCGGTGTACGGCTTGGAGGGGTCGGTCGCATCGATCTCGTAGAACACCACCGGCTTGGTGGTGGCCTTGGCAATTTTCTCGTCCACGGCGGAGACGCGCGCCTTGAGCGAGTCGGTCAACTTCACCGGGTCGCGTCCGGTCAGCGTGGCAACGGTCTCGATGTTGGTGTACAAATCTTCGAGCGTCTTCGGGTTTGGCAGGTAATAAACGGTTAGCCCAAGTTTTTCGATGGACGCGACCAGTTCGGGTGAGTTGATCTCCGCCGCTAAAACCAGGTCCGGCTTGAGCGCGGCAATCGTCTCGAGGCTGTATTGCCCCATCGATCCGCCGATACTTTGAAGGGATTTTGCCTGCGGGGGATAATCCGACAGCGCGTCAACGCCGACAACTTGATCACCCGCGCCGAGCGCAAACAGAATTTCGGTGTTGGACGGCGCGAGCGAAACGACGCGTTTCGCGGGCGAGGCCAATGTGACCGTGCGGCCAAGGCCGTCAGTGAGGGTCAACCCCGCCGGTGCGGACTTCGGGGCAGCGGGCGCGCAGGCCGCGAGGATCAATGCAGCCAGCAGGGATAGGAAAAGCATTTTGCGAAGCATGGCGATTCTCCAAATTGTGTCAGGGAGTCCAAAGTCTTCAGACTTTGGTTTTCTTTGAGCAGCAACGTCTAGAGACGTTGCACTCCGAAACATCGAACAAAAATCCCCAGCCGAGGCTGGGGAGGTTGGGAGAGGCATTCCGTTGGGGCCTGTCCTCCACCTCCTTTCCACGAGAGTGTGGTAGACCGGCCAGAAGCGGGCGACCTGACTTGTTCGGACAAGGCACGAACTCACAGTTGCGGGACAGCGCCGGACTTTCACCGGCTTCGCCGTCATCTGACCGTATGAACTTGTGGGAGTATTCTACGCCCCGCGCGGGGATGCGTCAATGGACGATGCGCGTGTCAATTGCAGTGACAAAAGTAACAGCACGGCGATAAACAAGTATGGGTTGCCGCCTCGCCCCAAAAGACCAAGCAGGGCCAGCGGCAGGAGATACGCGAGGGCGAGCCATATCCAATCCATGCGGCGGGCAGATACCGCCAACGCGAATAACGGAACAAGCAGCAACGTGAAATCGTAATTAAGCAGATACGGGTCGGCGAGCAGGAGGATGAAAATCGCGAGAGAGACAATGGCTTCCGGTATGCGGAACAAGTCGCGGCGCAGGAGAAACCACGCGCCGGAGAGCAGGACAAAAAACACCAATCCCAGCGGCAGGGCGGGACCGATGGCGGTTTGACCGGTGGCGAGTCCCACCAGTGTGACGGGTAAGCTGGCGCACAGTCCACAGGAGGAGACGCCGGGGTCGCTGCGGAAGCCGAGCAACGAATGAAGATAATTCACCGGCCAAACCGGGTCGGCGAGAAAACCGAACGCAAAAAGTAAAACGCCGGTGATGAGGATGGCTCGTAAGGCGCGGCGGGAGAAATCGTCACGGCGGAGGAAGAGGTAAACCAACGCGGCCAGCACAATTGGTCCGCCCAGATGCGGTTTGAAGGTCAGCAACGCGGCGGCGAGGGCGGTGAAGGGAACATTGGCGCGTCGCAGAGAAAACATCAAAAGGGACGCGCCCAGCAGGACCGGGAAGATGAACTGTCCCACAAACAGACTACCGAGCACCGGCGCAAATAGAATGGCAACGAGAAAAGAGGCGAGGCGCGCCCTCACCCCTAGCCCCTCTCCCGAGGAAAGAGGGGAACTCAACAACCACGCCGAGGCCAACAGCATGACAAAATTGAGTCCGAACCACAGGCGCGCCGCGGCTTGGATGGGAAGCAGGGCGAGGAAGAGCGTGGAAAGCGCGTACCAGGGCGGATACGGAAACGGCAGGAGATAAACCTGATCGGGGGTGACGCCAGCGAGACGCGCGATCATGTTCACCTGACCAATGTGGTCGTAGAGATGAATACCTTGCAGAAGGCCAAGGTCGGCGTGATAGAGAACTTGGAAATCGAGGTAGGGAGGAATGGGGATGG
>JAKANW010000730.1 GCA_021823555.1 Chloroflexota bacterium | reverse complement strand
TTGTTCATTGTTATCTTGCTCTGCACCGTCCTTCTTTTAAAAGTCAGCGAACGCTTCACCTACTACGCAGGATGATGCCATGACCGCCAACTCCTTCCCCGTCCGGCCTGTCCGCTTCGAAACAGACGAAGAGATGCGCCAGCGCGTGCGCTCCCGCAAAATCCGCAATTTCTTCCAATCCTTGTTTAGCCATGCAGCCATCAACTTCGTCGGGTTGTTCTTTCTGATTCCCTTTTTGTGGATGATCTTGACCGCTTTCAAATCCAGCCAGGATGTTTTCCACACCCCGCCGCGCTGGCTGCCCTATGACAACGTCACCGTGAACGTGAACGGCCAACAGCTCCCGCTCTACAACGTCCAGACCGAAACCGGCGTCAAGCAATTAGCGGCGGTCAAGATCGTGGAAGGCCTCGGCACATTCGTTGACCCGGCCAACCCGGGTGTGGAAATGCAATACGAAATCCAGCAAGGCGCGACCGTGATTGCCACACCGATTATGCACGTCAGCTTCAGGTGGCAGAATTTTCCCGACGCGATGGCGCGCGGCAGTCGTCCCGGTGTCGGCGCGAGTTTCTGGGTCTACTTTCGGAACAGTCTGGTTATCGCCTTCTTCTCAATCGTCGGCACGCTGTTCTCGAACACGCCGGTGGCCTACGCTTTTGCGCGGCTCAAGTTCCCTGGGCGCGACCTGCTCTTCATCATCATCCTGGCAACCATGATGCTGCCCTACCAGGTGACGATGATCCCCATCTACCTGTTCTTCAACGATTTCCTCGGTTGGGGCAATTCGTTCCTGCCGCTCATCATCCCCACCTTCTTTGCCAACGCCTACGACGTGTTCCTGCTGCGCCAATTTTTCCGCACCATTCCCGAAGAGATGTGTGACGCGGCCCGTGTGGACGGCGCCTCGGAGTGGCAGATCTTCACCCAATTGATCATCCCCCTTTCGGTCCCGGTTCTCGCCACTGTGACGGTCTTTACCTTCCTTTGGGCCTGGAATGACTTCACCGGCCCCTTGCTCTTCCTCACCAGCCCGGATAAATTTACCATGGCGCTTGGCCTGCAAGATTTCCAAAGCCAGCGCACCATGATCTGGAATCAATTGATGGCAGCCTCAGTCGTCTTCACCGTGCCGATCGTCATCGCTTTCTTCTTTGCTCAAAAGACGTTCATCCAAGGCATCAAATTGACCGGTTCCAAGGAATGACGCGTTCTTTTTCCATCACACTCCACACAGAATTGGACTCTCCTTAATGACACTCTACAAATTTCCATCCAACTTTCTTTGGGGCGCGGCCACCGCCGCCTACCAAATCGAGGGCGCCTGGAACGAGGACGGCAAAGGCGAATCGATCTGGGACCGCTTCAGCCACACCCCCGGCAAGATTGCAGATCATTCCACCGGTGACGCAGCCTGCAACCACTATCATCTTTTCCGCGACGATATCGCCCTCATGCGCCGCCTCGGACTCAAGGCGTATCGCTTCTCGACCTCCTGGCCGCGCGTCCTTCCTTCGGGACGCGGACGCGTCAACCCAGGCGGACTCGACTTCTACGACCGCCTGGTGGACGCGTTGTGCGCCGCCAATATCGAACCCTTCCTTACCCTCTATCACTGGGACCTGCCCCAAGCGCTCCAAGACGCGGGCGGCTGGCTCAACCGCGACACCTGCCACACCTTCGCCGATTACGCCGCGCTGATGGTCAAGCATCTCGGCGACCGCGTCAAATATTGGACGACCTTCAACGAACCCTCAGTCATCGCCTTCGACGGCCACCTGACGGGTGAGCACGCTCCCGGCACGCAAGACCCGCAGGCCGCCTACCAGGTGGCGCATCATTTGCTGGTGGCACACGGGCTGGCCGTGCAGGCCATCCGCGCCTGCGGCCCCAATTTACAGACAGGAATCGTGTTGAGCCTGTGGAACGCCGAACCCGCCACCGATTCACCCGCCGACATCGCCGCGGCGGAACTGGCCTGGCAAACCAACGAGGCTATTTTTCCAGACGCTATTTTCAAGGCGCAGTATCCTCCGCTGGTCTATGAATTGGTCGGCGAAAATATGCCAAAGATCCAAGCCGGTGATTTTGCACTGGCTTCTCAAAAACTGGATTTCTTCGGCCTGAATTCCTATTCGCGCAGTGTCATCAGCGCGGATGGACGCCTGGACAACATCTCCGGTTCGGAATATACCGAGATGGGCTGGGAAATCTGCGCGCCCGCCCTGCGCCGCCTGCTCAACCGCATCCACAAGGACTACCGCCTGCCGCCCATTTACATCACCGAAAACGGCGCAGCCTTCAAGGATGAAATCAGCGCCGACGGCAAAATCCACGACCCGCGGCGGCTCGACTACTTGAAGAATCACTTCATTCAAACCCGCCTCGCCATGCAGGACGGCGTGGATGTGCGCGGTTACTTCGTCTGGTCGCTGCTCGACAACTTTGAGTGGGCACACGGATTCAGCAAACGCTTCGGCCTCGTCCATGTGGATTATGATTCGCAGAAACGCACGATCAAAGACTCCGGCGAGTGGTATGCCGAAGTGATTCGCACCAATCAAATTTCAGAGTAATTCTGGAGAATTTAAAACATGACTCTTCCCACAACCATCACCGTCATCGGCGCAGGCAGCGCCTCGTTTGGCGAAAACACCCTCTCCGCCATCATGGGCTCGAAAAAACTGCGCGGCTCCACCTTGCGCTTGGTAGACAGAAACGCCCAAAGCCTGGATATCGTCCAGCGGCTGGCAAACCGCCTCAACGTCGAGTGGGAGGCGGGCTTCACCATCAGCGCACACACCAGTCACAAGGACGCGCTCGAAGGCGCGCAGTTCGTCGTCTCGGCCATCGAGGTCGGTCCGCGCGAAGAATTATGGAAGAAGGATTACGAGTTGACCATCAAGCATGGATTGCGCCAACCC
>JAKANW010000729.1 GCA_021823555.1 Chloroflexota bacterium | reverse complement strand
TGAAATAAAATGACCAGGCCGTGCGTCGCACCTGCCTTTTGAAGTGAACCTGCTTAAACGGATTTGGCTTTCGTCTGAGACATTCCCGTCTAGCATGGTGCGACGCACTAACGGTAAAAGATAATATCGGTAAGGAGACCGAATGAATCCTGAAGCGCAAGCGCTATACGAAGATATGAAGGCCAGCCTCGGCAATGTCGTGCCTGATTTTGAGCTGGCCTATAAAGCCGAAATTGCGGTGGAGATCAACCGCCTCAAAAAAGAAAAGAACGCCGTGATCCTCGGACACAATTACATGGAGCCGGTGCTGTATTATTCCGTGCCAGACTTCAAAGGCGATTCGCTCGACCTGAGTCGCAAAGCAGCCCAGACCGATAAAGACATCATCGTGTTTTGCGGCGTGCGGTTCATGGCGGAGACCGCCAAGATATTAAACCCATCCAAGACGGTGTTGCTGCCGGCCGCCAAGGCGGGCTGCTCGCTGGCGGAAAGCATCACCGCCGAAGATGTGCGCGCCCTAAAGCGGAAATATCCCGGCGTCCCGGTGGTGACCTACGTCAACACTTACGCCGACGTGAAGGCCGAGAGCGACATCTGCTGCACTTCGGGGAACGCAGTGGCCGTAGTTGAATCGCTGAAAAGCGACACGATCATCTTCCTGCCGGACCAATACCTGGCGAGCAACGTAGCCAAGGAGACCGGCAAGCACATCATCTTCCCGAGTCTCTTGCAGGGCGGGAACGCCAAAGATAACGAGACCCTGCTCGATGTCCAGATGATCGGCTGGCACGGACGCTGCGAGGTGCATGAAAAATTCACAGTGGAAGATATCCGCACAGTGCGGAAACAATTCCCAGATGTGGTCGTGCTCACGCATCCCGAATGCAGCCCGGAGGTGGTGGAGGCCTCTGACTTTTCGGGCAGCACCAAGGCTATGATTGATTTCGTCCAGCGGAGCAAGGCGCCGCATTATCTGATGCTGACCGAGTGTTCGATGGGCGATAACGTGGCGGCGGCCAACCCCGAGAAGGACATGCTGCGGCTGTGCATGGTGCGCTGCCCGCACATGAACATGATCACCATGGAAGATACCCGCGACGCTTTGAAGTTCAACCGCTATGAAGTAACCGTGCCCGAGGACATCCGCGTGCGGGCCTTCAAGGCGGTCGAGCGCATGATCGAGATCGGTTAACCGTGAAAACTACAGACGTACTTGTCATTGGATCGGGCATTGCCGGGGCGACGGCGGCCATTCGCCTGGCGCAAAACCCAAAGCGGAGCGTCATCCTGATCACGCGCGCGCCGAGCTTGCAAGATTCAAATACCTTTTGGGCGCAGGGCGGGATCATTCATCGCAGTCCCGACGACAGCGCGCAGATGCTGGTTGAGGATATCCTGGCGGCGGGAGCGGGGGCGTCCCTGCCGCTGGCGGCGCAGATCCTGGCCGAACAAGGTCCCCCGTTGTTGGAGGAGATTCTCATCCGCGAGGCAGGCATCCAGTTTGACCGCGAAAAGAACGGCGAGCTTTCCTTTGGGCAGGAAGCGGCGCATTCGCGGCGGCGTATCATCCACGTGGGCGATGGGACAGGCGCAGCCATCAGCCAGGGATTGACTGCAGCTTTAGGACGTTACCCAAATATTGAAGTCCTGTCGAACGCCACCGCCGTGGATTTAATCACCTCGCCGCATCACTCACGCGACCCGCTGGATACGTATCGTCCGATTGCGTGCCACGGTGCGTATGTCTTCGACCGCAACGGCCAGTCCGTGCATCGCACTTTGGCTGCGGTGACGGTCCTCGCCACCGGCGGGCTGGGACGCATTTATCGAAACACCACCAACCCGGCCGGCGCGCGCGGTGACGGGTTGGCTATGGCCGCCCGCGCCGGGGCGCGCATCCTCAACGCGGAATATATCCAGTTCCACCCGACCGCGCTGGCTGGCCCGGGCGCGGAAGGATTCCTGATCAGCGAAGCGGTTCGCGGCGAAGGCGCCATCCTGCTGACCCCGCAAGGGAATCCCTTTATGGAAAAGTATTCACCCGAGTGGAAAGACCTCGCGCCGCGCGATGTAGTGGCGCGCGCCATCCACCTTGAAATGGAAGCCCACGATTATTCCTACGTGCTGCTCGACATCGCTTCACACATGCCCGCCGAGGCGATCAAGGCGCGCTTCCCAAATATTTACGCCAGGTGTATGCAAGCCGGCATCGACATGACGCGCGAGCCGATTCCCGTTGTGCCCGCCGCGCATTACTTCTGCGGAGGCGTGGCCGTGGACGAGTGGGGACAGACCGGCATCGAGCATCTCTACGCCATCGGTGAAGTGAGCTGCACGGGGCTGCATGGTGCGAATCGACTGGCCTCCACGTCCCTGCTGGAGGGTATGGTCTGGGGACATCGCGCCGCCGAGCATATCGAAAAATTACTAACGGAATCGTATCCGCTCATCCCCACTCGCGCCGAAGTCCCCGCCTGGGACGAATCAGGCCTGACGCGCGACTCGGACCCGGCCTTGATCCAGGGCGACATGGAAACCATCCAAAATATCATGTGGCATTACGTGGGTGTGATCCGCTCGGGGGATCGGCTCTCGCGCGCGATCCGTGAATTGCGCCACCTGCAAAACGAGGTGGAGACTTTCTACCGCCGCACCAAATTGAGCGACGGGTTGATCGGCTTGCGGAACGCGGTCGAGGTTGCGCTGATCATCGCCCAGGCTGCCTACCACAACCGTCAAAGTCGAGGCTGCCACTTCCGCGCCGACGCCGTTGAAGGGGGCGACAGGTTGTTGTAAAAAAATTATCCGCTGAACGGATTGAAATTCGTATCGCGGTCGTAGTAATCTTCGCTCTCGACCCGCTTCAAAAAATTGACGACCAGATAGGTAACGGGCGTCATGATCCCCTCGACGGCGACTTTGAAAA
>JAKANW010000728.1 GCA_021823555.1 Chloroflexota bacterium | reverse complement strand
CATCGGATTTGGGGGATGAAAGGTGGGGGTAAGCACCTCCAACACCCGCGCGGTGTGAATTTGTTCCTTGGGCAGCACGCAGCGACGCGTCACGCCGTTCGAGCCGTCTGCGCCGATAACGATCTTGGCGCGGAATGTTCCAGCGTCGGTTTCCACGGTCACGCCATCCTGGTCTGGGATTACATTTTTGACCAGCACCGATTCCCGAATTTCGATGCCCGCCTCCCTTGCCTTCTCTGCCAGCCACGCGTCGAATTCGTCGCGGCGGATGATGCGCAGGGTGTGACGTTTGGGAACGCGGACGGTTAAGCCTCTGCTGGCAAAATCGAAATGTGCCGCGGACGTGTCCACGTGTGGAACTTCGCGGACATCCAGGCCGAGGCGCTCGAGGAGGATTTCCGCATCGACCACGAGTCCGCCCGCACAAAGCTTTGGGCGGGGATGACGCGCCTTTTCGAGAATCAGGATGGAGGGCGCGAGTTGCGGGTCGAGTTGGATAAGGTGCAAGGCGGTGGAGAGTCCGGCTGGCCCGGCACCGAGAATCAAAATTTCGATGTCCATGAATAAAGGTCAGGCAAACGGATTTGAAATGATGGGCTGGGCGCGCCAAGGATATAATCGGCCCATCTTTGAGAAAGGGTTGCGTGATGATCGAAGTCGAAAACTTAACGAAAACATTCCGACAAAAATTTTTCAAGAAGCTGGTGGCGGTGAACGATGTTTCGTTCCGCGTGGCGGATGGCGAAGTGGTGGGGTTGCTCGGTCCGAACGGCGCGGGCAAGACGACCATGATGCGTCTGCTGGCGACGATGCTCAAGCCGGTGAGCGGAACGGCGCGCGTGGGCGGGTACGATGTCTGCACGCAGCCAAACCAGGTACGCGGCGTGATTGGCATTTTACCCGAATACTGGGGGTTGTATGAGCGCTTCACGCCGCGCGAACATTTGCGTATGTTTGGCATTTTATATGGAATGGGCGGCACGGCTCTTGAACGCCGCATCGATCAGTTGATCGCACTGCTTGGCATGGAAGAGTACGCCGACCGCGAATGTAAGCGCTTCTCGAAAGGTATGAGTCAAAAGGTGGCGCTGGCGCGCACATTGATTCATAACCCGCAAAACCTGTTGCTGGATGAACCGACCAGCGGGTTGGACGTAATGAGTGCGCGTCAGGTGCGGCGACTGATTGCCGACAGCCGCGCCCAGGGAAAGTGCGTAATCGTCTCGACGCACATTTTGAGCGAGGCGGAGCGTCTGTGTGACCGGCTGATTTTGATCGATGCGGGCAAGGTGGTGGCCGAAGGCGCACCCGATGTGCTGCGTGAGCGCGCCGGCAAGGATAACCTGGAGGATGCCTTCCTGTCTCTGCTTGGACGCGAGGATGCGGAGGTGGTGTCATGAAAGTGGTTTGGGTTGTTTTTGCCAAGGAATTTCAGGATATCGTCCGCAACCGGCGGCGTTTTATCTGGATGCTGATCTCCTCGTTCGTCATCTTCCCAGCCCTGTTCGTTGCACCGTATGGATTAATTCTGGGCCGCATGACGGCGCAGACCGTCAACAAGCTGGAGATTCCCGTGCAGGGTATGGAAAATGCTCCCGGCTTGATGGCTTATCTCGAACAGAAGCAGGATATTCAGCCAGTGCCCGTGCCGGATGTGGAACAGGTGGTGCTCGACAAAAAGTATCCGGTCGGTTTGATCGTGCCGAGCGATTATGCGTCCCAGCTTGCCGTGGGGCAATCGGTCAAGTTGGTGCTGGTGGCTGACCTGCGCAAAACCATGGATTTCAGCGGTACGCGTTTGACAAGCGCCATCAATGACTACGCCGACACGATTCGCACTGAACGCATCCAGCAACAAGGGTTGCCGGATAGCTTCTTCTATCCGCTGGTGGTGGAACAAAGGAACGCGGCCACCGCCACCGAAACAACTGGTTCGCAGCTTGGTCTGCTGATTCCCGGTCTGATCATCTCCATGGGACTGGGCGCGGGCATGCCAGTGGCGGTGGCGTCCATCGCCGGGGAAAAGAAGAACCTGACGCTGGAACCGGTGCTGTTTACCACGGTCAATCGTGTGCATTTGATTCTCGCCAAACTGTTGGCGGTACTGGCGAGCATTATCTTCAACCTGCTCTCGATGTTCTTAATGTTTGGGATTTCGGCCGCGGCGCTGGGATTTGTGCTCTACCGTTCTGCCAACGGCAATTTGAGCGCGCTTGCCAAGTCAATGGGCGCATCCGACCCGGCTGTAACCAGCACAGTGACCGGTGTGGCCAAAGGAGGCGGGTACACCGTCCAGCCGCTGGCGATCTTGCTTTTCCTGCTCGCCCCGTTTTTGATCATCCTGCTCGGTGCGCTGTTGGAATTGATCATCTCCACCTGGGCACGTAATGACGAGGAAGCCTACACCTACCTAACGCCAGTCAACTTTTTGGGCGTGATCGTCTTGTTCGCAGCATTTTTCCTGGATGAATTCACGCCGCAATTATGGCAATATGGCCTGCCGGTGTTTGGCGCGATCTTCTCCATGCGCGATCTGCTGAGCAATCGCATCGATCCTGCCTCGTTGACGGTGATGTTTGCCTCGTCCACAGTCTATGTTTTGGTGATGCTCGGTCTGGCGGTATGGATGTTCCACCGCGAAGAGGTGGTGTTCCGCACGTAAAAGGAAAATATAAAATACGATAGACAAAAAAGGCCGAAGCAGTACGCCTCGGCCTTTTAATTCTTAATGCGGGAAGCTACGGTGCGTTTGACACTTTGAAGATCAAGCCGATGCCATAACCCACCAGCGCGCTGAGGGCGCCGATCAAGGCGATCTGCAATCCGCTGCGCGTGGGGTGCCCCACCGTGACGCGCGCCTTGTACGCGCCGACGATGAACAACGTCAGGGCGGCGATTCCCACCGCCAGCCACATACTTAGCCGGAC
>JAKANW010000727.1 GCA_021823555.1 Chloroflexota bacterium | reverse complement strand
TTGGCTAACGGTTGGTGCAATCAACCTCCGTAAGGGTCTTTCACCCTCTAGTCATCGCCCATGCTGGGCGCACAACAGAAGATTGCTTCGCAACGTGCGCTCGCAATGACATCATCCAAAAGTTTGCATAGCAGCAAATTTCCGCAAAAACGAGCAGTATAATCAGGACATGAGCGCCTCCCTCGGGCTTTTCCGCCTCCAACAAGTTGACCGCCAAATTGACCAATCGCGGACGCGGCTGGTGACCATCCAACAAATCCTGGAGAACGACGCCGAACTGCGTGGGGTAATGAGTCGCGTCGAAGCGGCGCGCACAGCTCAAAGTCAGGCGGAACGAACGTTGCGCGAGGCCGAGGCTCAGGTCAAGGCTCAACAGATCAAAATCGAGCAGACCGAGAGCAGTCTATACGGAGGAAACGTCCGCAACCCGAAAGAATTGCAGGATCTGCAAAGTGACGCGGCATCCTTGAAACGATATTTATCCACACTGGAAGAACGCCAACTGGAAGCGATGATCGAAGTAGAGACGGCTCAAACCGCCCTCGAGGCTGCTGAGGTCAACCTGAGCGGAATCCAAGCTCGGTTGGGCAATGAGCACCGTCAGCTCATCGAGGAGCAGGCAACCCTTTCGAAGAATCTGGAACGTCTGCAACGGGAACGCCAGGCCGTGGTCAGCGATCTGGCAAGCCAGTCGCTGGAAATCTACGAGAACCTGCGCCAGCAGAGGCGCGGTGTGGCGGTGGCCGAAGTGACCGATAATGCCTGCGCGGCCTGCGGCACTACATTGACAGCCGCGCTCCAGCAAAACGCTCATTCCACCACGCAGATGGCCTATTGTCCTTCCTGCGGGCGCATTCTGTACGCGAGCTAATCGCGATCATGCCCTCGATTAACCCGTTTTCCTTTGTCGTAGGTTTCATCACAGCCAGCGTGTTCTGGTGGGTGGTGGGCAGAGCGCGCCCGCTTTTCGCGGAAATCCAGCAAAACCTTAAAGAACAACGCGAAGCTTCCCAGGCCCGCAAGACAAGCAGTGTGGAAGAAAACCACCGCCAGCTTACGCTGCGCCGCGCCCAAGGAATGCACCTTGCAGCGCCCATCTTCGCCTTGGATGAAATCCTGCAAGAACCCCTGCTCATGGCTCCGCCCCCGGAGATGGAACCCGGCAGGCCGCCTGTGACGGAAGATATTGTCACCCAGACTCTGCCATACCTGCCGGCCTGGCCGGAATTGGCTGCCATTTATAATCCTGCGACATTGACTTTGCCGCAGGCGCTATCGGGCGGCAGGAATCTGGTCATTACCGGCCAGCCAGGCATTGGCAAGACCGTCGCCCTGGCATACCTAGCAACCCTGGCCGTAAACCGAAGCGAATCCCTGGGCAAGCTGAAAGATATTGTGCCCTTCCTTATCCATGTCGCCGATTTGAAATTACCGGTCAACGACCAAAAGGATATTCTCAATCCGATCATCGAAGCCAGCAAGGAAGCCGCCCCCCTATTTGACCTGGGACGCCTGCCGGATTTTGTCCAGCGCAGTTTCCATGCCGGCAATACCCTGCTTTTATTGGATGGTTATGACGAGTTAACACCCGATGGGCAGAACACCGTCTCGGATTACTTGAAGAGCCTTTTACAGGTATGTCCCCAAACACGCATCGTAACGACCGGATCATTTGAAACCCTGGGCGGGCTAATCGGACTCGGCTTTGCCCCACTGGCCTTGATGGCCTGGAATGCGCGCCACAAGGAAGAGTTCATCCACCGTTGGGGTGAGTTATGGGCTCAATTTGTTACCCTGGAAACCTGGGCACAAGCCGGGCCGGAGCAGGTGGATCCACTCCTGCTTACCGCCTGGTTAAACACGGGCAACTCCAATTTGACTCCTTTGGAATTGACTCTCAAAGTGTGGGGGGCATACGCAGGTGACAGCCTGGGACCTCATGTTCTGGACGCCATTGCGACTCACATTCGCCGCCTCGCTCCACCCGACACACCTCCCGCTGCTTTGGAGGCACTTGCCCTGCAAGTTATCCTTAGTATGCAGCCAGTCTTCGACCCGCGTAAAGCACGGGAATGGGTCAAATCCTTCGAAATAATCGAAGAAATCCCGCCGGAAGCAGAAACCTCAACGGAAGAGACAGCCGAAGGAACTGAGACTGAGGCCGCCGGGAAGAGCGGGAAGGAACAAAAGCTTGTTCCTGCGCCCGCGCACGGCTTGCTTGGCAAGATGGCCTCCAGCGGATTGGTTGTGTCACACCTGAACAACCAAATGCGTTTTATTCGCCCGGTCATAGCAGGCGACCTGACAGGGCGCGCATTGAGCGGTTACAATGCCAGCGATACCGTCCGCAACCAGACGGATTGGGTGGGCAAAGTTCTGTCCCTGCGTTACCTGGCTGCGTTTGGCGATGTCACCCCCCTGGTCAACAATATGCTGGAATGGTCCCGCCTGCCCATGCACCGTCCGCTGTTGACCGCCGCCCGTTGGCTGAAAGATTCACCGCGTGAAGCACCCTGGCGCGGAAAACTGATGCAGGCTTTGGTTGACCTTTTGCAAACGGAGGGTCTCCCCCTCAGCCTGCGCGGGCAGGCTATGGCAGCCTTCGTTCTCAGCAACGATCCTGGTGTACCGGCCCTCTTTCGACAACTCATACATTCCCTGTCATTTGAACTGATGCAACTTTGTGCGCTGGGCAGCGGCGCGTTGCAAGATTCGAAAGCACTTCAAAACATAGAAGGGCTGCTTGGCACACCCAATCTGTTCGCACGTCAGGCAGCCTGCCTGGCATTGGTTGCCATAGGCAGCGAAGAAGCACTTGAAATCACCGCTCACGCTTTGCTCAACGGAGACGAGAACCTGCGCCGCGCGGCAGCCGAGGCCCTTGCCAATGATTCCGGTGAGGGATATGCCATGCTCAAGGACGGCGCG
>JAKANW010000726.1 GCA_021823555.1 Chloroflexota bacterium | reverse complement strand
GTAAGGTAATCAGTCCGCGCGGATAATCTTTGCGCACACTCGGCGAGGTAAATCGACCCCAAGGCCATGCATGGTTATTTTGGCAGGTCACAAACCGACGCGTCGGTGCGCGGTACGAGCAGTTGAATGTGAAACTCGTTAAGATCCACCTTAGGAGTATAAAAACATAAGACCGGCCTCGCCACCCATTTGACCCAGGCGTTGTTCTCCTCGCCAAAGCTGTAATCGCTATCCTTGACGGGCGTATGTAACGGATCAGTCACGATCATCGCAAACCGATGTGCAGCCAGGTCCGCATAAAACGATTGGAAAACCGGTAGAAACGTGTTCGTCATGGAGCGATCCATGAGATATTTTTTGTCATACGCAGGGACGAGCGGCAGGTTATCCACCAAGCCGAAGGTAAGCAACTGGCGCTGATCCATGAAAAGCACTTCGCCCTGTTTGCTAGCAGCGTCCAATTCGGAGCGAATGACTTTCAAGGCACGCTCGGTTTGGGCCCCCGCGGGTAGGAGGCCCAGTATGTTGGGGTTATTGCTAATCACATCCTCCCGGCCCATCAACACTTTCAAGCGATCCATCTCATCGGCGCGTAACAACGGCTGCATCCCTTGCAACGCGCCTAGAGACGGAAGAAAAATCATAAGCACTAATCCGGCCATGAGAAGCGACGACGAGCGAACGCGGTCCCACTGCGGAACCAGTCGCCGCCAAGCCAGGCTAGCCGCGAAGAGCGTACCGATGAAGAACATATCGAGGTTATGCAGGTCCGCACCGCCGCCGATCTTGGTACTAGCGATCAACCCCACAACCAGAAATGCCAACAGCGGAAGCACAATGGCGAGCCGCTGCCAGAACGAGAGTTTCCATTCTTTACGCGCTACTAGAAAAATCATCACGGCGATGAGTGGCAACACCGCAATCGCCAGATTGAGCAGAATGCCCAAGTGATAGGTCTTGTTCGGCAGAAGCCGGTACCACAACAGCGACTGTCCAAAGAGTGCATCGGAGGCGGCCGCGGTCACGCCTTGGGATTGGACCAGTCCTAACTGTGGAAGGAAATATCCCGACGCCGCGCCGACCAATCCGAGCAAAATAGCGTGTCCCCACGTCCGCGCGGACGGGCCGGCCTGCCCATCCCTAACAAACTCATCTGCCAGCACCAGCATTCCCGCCCACATCCCCGGTGCGAACATCCACGTGAAGCGGCTGACCGCCGCGAACCACGAAGCTAGCGCGAGGGCCGGGATGGAAATCCACAGCGGGCGGCGCCAGGTCAACGCAACGAGCCATGCGCTGAATATTAGCGGCGGATGAATCGGACCTTGATTGAGGAAAAGGAAAGACCACAACCCAGCTAGAAACACTAGCGATGGCTTCGCTCCCGATCCGGCAAAGGCGGCCCAGCCCAGCAACAGATACGGGACGACCGCCATGAGCGCCACCCATAGCCGCTCCCCGGCGATGGTCACATGCGGGAGCAGAAATGGCAGGCCGCCAACCAATTGACGACCAAAATCCAGGAACGGGAAAAGAGGTTGATTCGCCGGGTAGTTGTAGAGATGCCGCCCGAACATGATCGAATAATCCCACAAGCGGTTGCCTTCCGACCAACTGAGCGAGAACGGATATGAAGTCACGTTGACGAACGGCATGGCGGCGGCGAAGGTTGTGCCGGTAAGGAGAAGGGAGATGATTAGTAATTGACAAGTGGTGATTGGAAGTATTGAGCTGGAAGCTAGGAGGTAGGCGATGATAATGGTAGTGATCGCCCAGATAAGAATGCGGAATGACGCGCCGGTGAAAACCACACCCCAATAGGTGTATTGGAAGATCCAGATTGGGGCAAGGAGGACAAGGAGGATAAGAGGCCAGCAGAACAAACCAAGCCGCGCACGCAGGTGCGCGAGAAAATCACTTGGTAATTTTTGAGGAAAGTAGGCCGCAACGACGGACAACAGAAAAATCAAAAAACAAAAGACAACGAAGGCAAAGAATCCCATCCCCCATTTAAGCGAATACTCGCCCAGCCAATTGCCCGTCCCCCAAGCAACACGTTGCACCTCAGCACTCGCGCCGAAGAGAATGTAAGCAACAAGGAGGAGAACCGGTATTCGAATCAAATGAAAAGAGAGGGGACGATGCTGCATGGCCGTAAGCAGTGGGAATTATAACGGAAGGAGACGGATTCTCAACGCAAAGTCACAAAGAATAATCTTTGCAGCTTGGCGTTAATTTCCCCGTTTGGTAACATCACAAAAAATAGACTCGTACTCATCCACCACGCGCTCCATATCAAAGGCTTGCGCCAGTTCGAGGCTTTTCTGGCGAGCGGAGAGCAGCGCGGCGGGATCGGAGAGCAGTGTCCGCAAGCTGGATTCCATGCCGTCGGCGTCGTCGGGATCGCGGAGAGAGCCGTTGTCCTTAACAAGGTCCACGAAGCCGCCGGCGCGGCCAACCACGAGGGCAAGACCGCAAGCTAACGCCTGCACTCCGACGACCGGCAAACCTTCGGAGCGCGACGGCATAAAGAGAATGTCACTACGCTGGAATTCGGTCAGAACTTGCTCGGGCGTGACCCAGCCAGGCAGGCGGAAACGGTCGGTGAGACCGAGGGATTCGATCTCGCGGTGCGTCGGTTCGAGCAACGCGCCGTCGCCAAGGAGCGAACAGGGCCAGTCGAGGTCGCGCAGGCGGGCGAGAACGCGCACAATTTGCAGGGGATTCTTCTGCTCCACGAAGCGGCCGGCGAAAACCAGACGCGGCGATTTGTGGAGTTCGAGAGTTGGCGGGCGAAGATCAAACACATCCACGCCGTTGGGAATTACATCGATGGGAACATCGTAATGCTGCAAAGCCAGGCTGCGCGTGAACTGGCTGACAGCGATGACGCGCGCCGCGCCGCGCCAGAGGGGTCCCGTGAACGGCT
>JAKANW010000725.1 GCA_021823555.1 Chloroflexota bacterium | reverse complement strand
GTATGTGATCCTGGCATTCGTGGATGTGATCGAAGTCCTCATCATCGGTCACTGGTGGTTCAAAGTCCCGATCCGCGGCGACTTGAGCCTGATCCTCCTGCTTTCTGGTTTGTTCGTGCTTTCCAGCCTGGGGATCGGTCTGCTGGCCTCGACGATTGCCAATACCCAGCAGGAAGCCATGCTGACCGTCATGATGACCATGCTGCCGAGTATTTTTCTCTCCGGCTTTTTCTTCCCGTTGGACGCCATGCCGAAGTTCCTACAGTGGGTTTCGTATGCGGTACCTCTCCGCTATTACCTGGTCATTATCCGCGCCCTGTTGTTAAAGGGAGTTGGCGCAGGCGCCCTCGAGAATGAGATCATCGCCTTGACCATTTTTGCTATTGTCATCCTGGGCATTGCCGCAGCCCGCTTCCGCAAGAGACTCGATTAATTTCTACTATCCTGTATTTTTCGCTTCACATCAAAATCTAAACTTCATAAATAAAGTAAGGAGTTCATCATGGAACATAAACGCCCCCCGCTTCCCGTGATCATCATCGCGGTTTTGATTGTTGCAGTTGGCTTGTATTATGGCCTGCGCGCATTAAACAATAACGGAAATGGAAAACTGGCTGCCTCCGGCACCATCGAAGCTACCACGGTCAACATTGCGCCGGAGATGGCAGGCAAAGTCAGCGAAGTGCTGGTCGAGGAAGGCCAGGCGGTCAAGATGAATGACCCGCTTCTCCACCTTGACCCAAGCCTGTTGACTGCCCAACGGGCCGCCGCAGCCGCCGCGCTTCAGACTGCCAACTCCGCCGCCCAGACGGCCCAGGATGCCTACAACGCGGCGCAAGCCCAATATAACCTGACCCTGGCCGCGGCGCGCGCAGAAGACATCAAGACCCGCACCCAGGATTGGGCCGGGAAGACGCCCAGCTACTTTGACCAGCCGCAGTGGTATTTCACCAAGGAGGAGCAGATTGCCGCCGCCCAGGCTGGGATACAGACCGCGGCCACTGAGCTGAACGCAACCCAGGACAACTTGGATAAAGTCATCCAGGATATTAACAATGCCAAATTCGTGGATGCGGAAACGCGCCTGGCGAATGCACGGGTGACCTACCTGGCTGCGCTCAATACCTACAGTCGGACTCAGGCTTCCGATGGCAACATCAGCCCCGACCAACTGCCAGTCTCCCTGCCGCCCATGGCTCCCGGCTACCGCATCCGCATCGGGATTGCCCAACAGTTGCCGAACAATCAGGATCTGGTGAACGCCGGGCAGGACAGCTATGACGCGGCCAAAGCGGAACTCGATGCCGCCCAGCAAGCCTATGACGACATGCTCAGCACCGATGCAGCGGACAATGTCTTGGAAGCCCGCGCCGCTCTGTCGGTTGCGCTGGAACGTTACCAGGCGGCCCAGGACCAGCTGAGCAAGTTGCAGACCGGCGCCGATTCCCTGCGTGTCACGGCAGCCGCGGCTACTCTCTCCCAAGCCAAATCAGCCGTCCAGCAGGCGCTGGATGCCGCCAAACAGGCTGAAGCCAACCTGTCCCTGATTGACACCCAGATTGCCAAGCTGACGATCTCCGCCCCGATGGATGGCGTGATCCTGACCCGCAATGTGGAACCAGGTGAATTCGTCCAACCCGGCGCGACCGCGTTGACCCTGGCCGACCTCAGCCATTTGACCATCACAGTCTACGTCCCGGAAGACCGCTACGGCGAGATTTCCCTCGGCCAAAAAGCCGCGGTGACCGTTGACTCTTTCCCCGGCGTGAGCTTTACCGCCGAAGTAACCTTCATCTCGGACCAAGCTGAATTCACCCCGCGCAACGTCCAGACAGTGGAAGGACGCAGTTCTACGGTGTATGCAGTCAAGTTGAAAGTCGCCGACCCGGAAGGCAAACTGAAACCCGGCATGCCCGCGGACGTGGAGTTCAAGCAATAGCGCAAGATTGAAAAATGTTTTGGCGCTCCCTGTAAAATGATGGCGGGAGCACGCTGCGCTTCGTACCAATCATTTTCATGGCAGTAAAGGAGCAGTGAATGATGCTTGCTCATTTTGACTGGACCAAAATGAAATACATTCAAAGAATCCATCGCTTGCTTTATGCGATTGGACTTGGTCCCCTCATCGGCAGGATCATTCTTCTTTTGACGACCACAGGCCGAAGGTCAGGAAAGAAGCGGGTTACGCCTCTTCAATACGAAGAAGTTAATGGAGACGTCTACCTCGGTGCTGCGCGCGGTTTGAAGGCGGACTGGGTTCGTAATATCCAGGCTGATCCGCAAGTTGAGGTACGCTTGAAAAGTCGTCAATTCTGCGGCACAGCCGAAGTGGTCACCGATCCGTCAAGGATCGCGGATTTCCTGGAAATTCGTCTGGAACGCTACCCTCAGATGATCGGGTTGATGATGGAGAAGGTGCATCACTTGCCGAGACACCCTTCGCGTTCACAATTGGAAGAACTGGCAAAGACGGAAGCCTTGGTGGTTATCAGGCCTGTGAGGATTGCAAATGAAAAATAGTGTTATCCGTGATGGTGGTTGTTGGAAAAGGAATCAGCCAGGTTCGGGACGTGACGGTTGGTTTATTCGCCCTGACCTTCATCATGCGGTTGGTGATTCTTTTACTATTCTGATTTTCGCACTTTAATGCCAGGAGAATGGAATGACCGCGCTTATTCAGGCAGACCATATCAGAAGGATGTTTGGCAATATAGTTGCTGTGGACGATGTAACGTTGGCTATCCAACCCGGTGAAATCTACGGACTCGTTGGTTCAGATGGCGCCGGGAAAACCACCACCATGCGGATGCTGGTCGGGGCGTTATTGCCGACCTCGGGCCAAATCCACATTTGTGGTTTTGACATGCTGCGCCAGCCGGAAGAAGGCCGTTCGCAGATCGGGTATCTCTCCCAGCGTTTCTCGTTGTATGAAG
>JAKANW010000724.1 GCA_021823555.1 Chloroflexota bacterium | reverse complement strand
TGACCTCCTCAAGATCAACGCCGAACTGGATCGCCGTGTGGAAGATCGCACGCGTGAACTATCAGATTCACTTGCCCGGGAATTGGTGGAGGCTGGAAAAAACCAGGCCATCCTCGAGGGAATTGGCGATGGCGTGGTGGTGTTTGATCCGAATGGAAAATCTATCGTTGCCAATCCGTCGCTTAGCCATTTACTCGAAATACCGGTAGAGGAATTAATGGGAGTGTCGATGGAGATGATCTTACAACGCGGCCAAATTCCTCCTAGGGAACAGGGCGCGGTGCTGGCCGTCCTTGGGAGTCCTAGCAAGGATATTCCGAGCGTACGCTTGCGCTGGGGGGAGCGGACCCTGCTGATCAACGCGGCGCAGGTGGTTACGGAGGTGGGGGTGTGGATTGGGACGGTGGCGGTCTTCCGCGATTTCACGCGTGAGGCGGAAATCGAACAGATGAAGAACACCTTTGTGGGTATGGTCTCCCATGAATTGCGAACCCCGTTGAATGCCATTATCGGATACGCCGAAATGATGCGCGAAGCCGTTTATGGTCCGATCACGCCGCGCCAGGTCGGGATCATGGAGCGGATCGAAAACAGCAGTAAACGTCTGTTGTCGTTGGTGAGCGATTTACTGGATCAGGCTCAGATTGACGCGGGCCGCATGAAAATCCATAATGCGGAATTCAAAATTTCCGATTTGTTGGAAAATGTGCATGTCTTAATGGATAAACAAATTCATGATAAAGGTTTGTCTTTCACTTCCGAGATTGCAGAGGATGTGCCCGATGTATTATTGGGAGATGCACATCGCTTACAGCAAATCTTTATCAACTTGATTGGGAATGCATTGAAATTTACGGAAGCAGGCGGGATCAAGGTGCGCGCGTTGAAAATGGATGAAAAGTCTTGGGGATTCTCCGTCGCCGATACCGGCTCGGGAATTCCCCTGGAGGCCCAAGAGTATGTCTTTGAAAGTTTCCGGCAGGTAGAAAATGTGACGACCCGGGAACATGGCGGGATTGGGTTGGGCCTCGCTATTGTTAAAAGTCTGGTAGGATTAATGGGTGGAGAGATTAAACTTTCAAGCGAAGTCGGCAAGGGAACCACTTTCACAGTGACTCTGCCCTTTGAACCACCAAAGGAGAAAAAATGACGGAACCGCTTGCTTTGATTGTTGAAGACGATGAAGATATCAATGAGATCTTCCGCCAGGCCTTGACCGCGGCTGGGTTTGCCGCCGAGGTTGCTCGGGATGGAAAAGCCGCCCTTGAACTGTTGGAAAAAACTGTCCCTGAAATTGTAATTCTCGATTTGCACCTTCCTTTTGTTTCGGGTGAAACTATTCTCAAGAAAATCCGTTCCACGCCCAACCTGGAAAATGTCCGGGTGGTTATTACAACCGCCGACGCGGTCTCTGCCGAATTTTTGCGAAGCCAGGCAGATTTCGTTATGGTTAAACCGATCAGTTACATTCAACTGCGTGACCTGACCAAGCGGCTGAACCCTAAACTCCAAACCGATAACTTTAAAACGATCCAGCCGGAAGATGAGGGATAACGCCCCACGCTTGCCCTGATTCTCTTCACTGGCAGGTGAAGAGATTTTTTTACTTCCCGTTTGGACATTTTTCTGCGCTATGGTGAACCATTGAACACGGTATCTGCAAATATCCTGGTTGTTGACGATGTGGCGGATAACCTTGAGATTTTGAAGGATCTGCTGTCGTTTCATGGGCATCATGTTTTGACCGCCGCGAATGGCAAGGACGCGTTGCAATCCGCACAGGATGCACGCCCCGATTTGATTTTGCTGGATATCATCATGCCGGGCATGGATGGCTACGAAGTTTGCACGCATTTGAAGGCGAACGAGGCTACCAAGGATATTCCGGTAATTTTTGTCAGCTCACTTGCGGATGTGCAAAACGCCGTGAAGGGTTTTCAAGTCGGTGGGGTGGATTATGTCATCAAACCGTTTCAATCGGCGGAGATCCTGGCGCGCATCACCACGCACCTCACCACGCTTCGTTTACGCAAGCAGTCGGAGGAGCAAAACATTGAATTGGAACATTTGGCCAGCACCGATTCCCTGACTGGCTTGACGAACCGTCGCCACTTTTTCAAAATTGCCGAGACGGAATTTGATGTGGCTGTGCGCGATGGCATACCGGTATCTGTTTCATTGTTTGATATCGATCATTATAAAATTGTCAACGATACATACGGTCACCTGGTTGGAGACCGCGTGCTGGAGTATTTGGCACGACTGATCTTTTCCCAGACGCGTGAGAGCGACGTGACCGCGCGTTACGGAGGGGATGAATTTGTGGTCCTCCATCCATCTACAGATCGGCAGGACGCATATCAAATTGCAGAAAATATTCGAAAGAAAGTAGATGCCTGTCCGTATTTGGACAACGAGAGAAATATTCACGTCACAATCAGCGGCGGGATTGTAGATACGCAGGTCATCAAGAATGTCACCCGATTTGATGAAGTTCTTGCCAAGGCCGATCAGGCGCTATATTCAGCCAAGCGGGCCGGGCGGAATCAAGTTGTAGTGTTTCAGGAATGATCCAAAAAGCGGCCTCCCCTTGACTTGACCAAGAGGAGGCCGCTAAACAATTGACGCAGCTGCGCGGCTTATTCGTATGCCAGTGTATCCCGGACGGTCAGGCGTGACGCTCGGCGGGCCGGCAAAGCGCTGGCAATGACGGCCAGCACGATGATAATGATCAGCCAGACGAAAATGCCGGTTACGCCATAGGCCGGTTTCATAGGTGTGGTGAGCAGTGCTACGCCCACGCCATAACACAGGATGTATGTGATGGGGAGCGAGAAAACGATACTAAGCACCCAACTGATCAGACCGACCACCAACCCCTCCACGATGACGATTCCCTGAATGTCGCCGTTGGATGCGCCAATGGCGCGCATC
>JAKANW010000027.1:8579-13004 GCA_021823555.1 Chloroflexota bacterium | reverse complement strand
ACAATGATTGGTGCAATGATGACCGAGACCAGGTTCACTACCTTGATCATCGGGTTCAAAGCCGGGCCAGCCGTATCTTTGAACGGGTCGCCGACCGTATCACCCACCACGCCAGCCTTGTGGCGCTCGGAGCCTTTGCCTAGGTTCTCAGCCGGTTTCTTGGGTTCATCTTCGATCAATTTCTTGGCATTATCCCAGGCACCGCCAGAGTTATTCAGAAATACTGCCAGCAACTGACCGGACAGGATAATGCCCGCCAGAAAACCGCCCAGCGCCTCAACCTGCAGCATCAGTCCGACCACAACCGGGGTCACGATACCGAGCAGAGCCAGCGAGACCAATTCCTTCTGCGCCGCAGTGGTCGAGATGCCGACCGCCTGTTTGTAATCGGGCTGCACTTTTCCATCCAGCACGCCCAGTTTGAATTGGCGGCGAACCTCCAAGACGATCAGTGAAGCCGCACGAGTCACAGCCTGGATGGCAAACGAAGAGAATAGCCACGGCAGCGCCCCGCCAATCAACATGCCGACGAACACCTGCGGATAATCCACGCGGATGCCGACGGCGCCGATCTGCGCTTCAGGCGCGATCCCGAGGCTGGTCTGCGCACGAGAGACATCCACCAGGAACGAGCCGAACAGCGAGACTGCCGCGATCACAGCGGAACCGATGGCTACACCTTTGGTGATGGCCTTGGTGGTATTGCCCACCGCGTCCAGGTCGGCCATGATCTGCTGGGCATCCCTGGTCTCTTTGTCTTCCATCCCATGCCAGGACATTTCGCCGATGCCATTGGCATTGTCAGAAATCGGGCCGAACGAATCCATCGCCACATTGTTGCCCGTCAGAGTCAACATGCCGATGCCGGTCATGGCCACGCCATAGAGGATATAACTTACACGCTCCGCGCCCGCCACGCCGGGGATGGTGCCAAAGATGAAGATCGAAGCGACAATGGTCAGAGCAATGACGACCACCGACCAGACCGAGGATTCAAAACCGGTCGAGATGCCCTGCAAAATCAGGGTGGCCGGGCCAGTATCGGCTGCCTTCTTGATGTCTTTGACCGGCGATGCCTCCGTACCGGTGAAATATTCCGTCAGCCGATCAATCAGGATGGCCAGCAACACACCGACAGCCACAGTCATGGGGGCGCGCCACCAGCCGCCAAAGTCAGCCAATCCCTGCAAATAAACAAAACCGGCCGCAAAGAACAACACAGCAGAAATCGCAGCAGAGGAAAGGAAACCGCGGAAGATGGCTGCCATGGCATTGCCCGCCTTGCCCGTACCGCCGCGCACAACGTACGTACCGATAATAGAGGACAACACGCCAATACCGCGTACAATCAACGGGTAGATGATCCACTCAAGGCGATGGGTGGCATGATACAGGGCCAATCCCAGGATCAAGCCAGAGACAATGGTTACTTCATAAGATTCAAAGATATCGGCTGCCATACCGGCGCAGTCACCCACGTTATCGCCAACCAGATCCGCGATCACAGCGGGATTTCTCGGATCATCCTCAGGGATGCCTGCTTCCACTTTACCGACCAGGTCTGCGCCCACATCGGCAGCCTTGGTGAAGATACCGCCGCCCACGCGCATGAACAGGGCCAGCAGCGTACCACCGAAACCAAAGCCCAACAGGGCATCCGGGGCAGCGATGCCGAGGAAGATAAAGATCAGGGTACCGCCCAGCAGTCCCAGGCCGTCGGTGAGCATCCCGGTGATGGTGCCCGCCCGGTAGGCAATGCGCAGTGCATCGCCAAATGACCTTTTGGAGGCCGCTGCCACACGGACGTTACCCTGCACCGCCATGCGCATACCGATCTGCCCGACCGTCAGTGAAAAGCCAGATCCCATGATAAAGGCGAGGGCGCGCGCCAACCCAATGATCAGGCGCACCTGATCGGGGGTTTGACCGGTAAAACGAGCCAACGCCTCCGGGCTGGGTGGGACAATGTATACAGAGAAGAACAAGGCGATTGTCAATATGCCAATCAGCGGCAGAATGGAGCCTAATTGACGGCGGAGGTATGCATCCGCTCCATCGCGGATTGCGCCCCAGACTTCCTGCATCTTGGGCGTACCTTTATCCTCGCGCATGATCTGACTGCGCAAAAAGACCGCATAACCCAGGCCAAGGATGGCTACGCCAAACACAGCCCAGATTGCGATCGCTTCGAAGGTTGTGAGTCCTTCCATCGCATACATGAGGGGGTTTCCTCCCGAAATAAAATGATAGGCGCCGAAACGCCTGCAGAACAGAGGCAGATTGTACAGGCGCAAAGGCCGCATGTCAAGAAATATGAAAATCAGCTTTTATGCCGGTGCGCTCCACCGCCATTGCATCTTAATACAAAAAAGGACCACAGATTCAAACTTGAGGCTGCGAATACTTTTGATTTTTTATGTTGACAGAGAATTCCTATTCTGATAATATACGTCGAAATTTGGTACTCGCAAAAACAAAGGAGCGAACCATGTTGCAGGAAATTGAAACTCAAACTTTTACATTAACCGATGCGGCCGCCCAGGCCGTGAAGGAAATCCTTGCCCAGCGCAACCTTGAAGGATATGCCCTGCGCGTTTACGTATCCGGCGGCAGTTGCTGCGGCGTGAATTTTGGAATGGCGCTTGATAATAATATCCGCGATGTGGACACCGCTTTTAATGCAAATGGTGTAAAGATCGTGGTGGATAACGTTTCGGTGGATTACCTTCACGGAGCAACCGTGGATTATGTAAATGACCCCACTCAAGGTGCAGGTTTCCTCGTAGACAGCCCCATTACCAAACATGAACACGACGAGGGCAACTGCGAATGCGGCGGCACCTGTTCGTGCAATAACTGATTTGCCTTGGAAAATAAAAAATGACCGGCTGTGCCGGTCATTTTTTATTAGCGCCCAGCGCGCAGGAATGAAATCAAGGCTCCCAATGCGCCAATAAAACCAAAGCCAAAAATCAACAATCCAATTGGGATGCCATTGGACGCCGCCGTTTTGTCTGTAAACGTAGGCAAAGCCAGCGGCGCTGGGGGTGTATATGTAGCCAACCGGGTAGGCGTCACAGGCACAATAAAAGCCGCGGCCAGGGTCGGATCAATGGTAGGCACGGAAGCAGGGGTCGGCGTGGGAGGAATGTCAAGGATGGGCAAATCGCCTCCACCCGATATTGAAACCAAAGGCGCGTAAATCCATCCACTTGACCCGGGTACTCCAGGATAGTAAATCTTGATCCAATTCCGGCCACGCGCCTGCCCCAATGCAGGAGCCTGCTGGTCAGCGAGCATGATGCCAATTTTAGGATAATCAAAGGAGCTGGGACCGGCGTAAACGAAAATTATTTCCTGATCCTGATAAACCTTGACTACTGGACCAGACGGCGTGCCCGTCACGGTTGGAACCGAGCCGGTCGGTTGTTGGGCAAACACGGCCATCCTGGCTGGAAACAAAAATAACAGGAGAACCGCCCCCAATACGACAGTCACCAGAACTGCTGGTTTAATCGGGAAGATCAACTGACTCTTGAACATTCAACTATCAGGAACCTAAAAAGAAGGAAACAAGCAGTCCAACAATGCCAACCAGGATCAAACCCAGGATAACCCCGCCCATGGAAACAGTGGAATTGCCTGTAGTAGCAGTTTCAGTAAAAACTGGCACAACCAGCGGCGCAGGAGGCGTAAAAGTCGGCAGGCGCGTCGCGGTTGCCTGGATATCGAAGGCGGCAGCCAGGGTAGGATCATACGTGGGACTAGCCAGAGGCGTGGCTGTTGGTGGAGGCTCCACAACTGGAAGTGCTCCCGGGGAAAGGGATACATAAGAACTGTAGACCCACCCTACCCCACCGGGAAACGAGATTTGAATCCATTCGCGCCCCGGGGACACACCCAGCGCCGGGGCCGTGTCCCCTGGCGAAAGCTGGCCGACGATTTGATAATAGACTGTGCTGGGGCCGCTGCGTATATTGACTGGCTCGGCATAAGTCACAGTAATGTAAACAACCGAAGCCGTCCCCGTTGCCTGTTGAGCCGAGACAACAGCCGGGCCTGGCGCAACAATCGTCAATCCACAGACGGTAAAGATGAACATCCAGAGGGAAATCCGAAACTTAAAACGCTTCATTTTCGTAAAATATCTTGAAGGAGAATCGCAAAGGCGATTATAATCGAAAACATGGAGAGACGAGTTTTTCATGGTCCTATCAGCCCTGCAGATGTAGCGCAAGCTCTTCTGGCCGAGTTTAACCACGGCAACTTGCGCGCCCAGGCTTTGGGACAAAGCGATAAGATGCTCATACAGATTGCCACTCGCCCCGGCGCTTCTTCAGGCGGCGAAACAGCCCTGACGGTGACGGTACAAAAAGTGGAAGATGGGATTATGACCGAGATTGGCCAGCAGGCTTGGATGGGTGT
>JAKANW010000027.1:0-8569 GCA_021823555.1 Chloroflexota bacterium | reverse complement strand
GCTTTTTGGGCATTGCGCAATCCTTTAAGCCTGCTTGGCCGGCTGGATGATATTGCACAGGATATCGAAAACCTACAGTTGAGTGAGCGCGTTTTCCAGGTGATCGGGCAGGCAGCCCAGGCTGCCGGAGCGTCGAAACAATTATCGGAGCGTCTGAGCCGCCTAACCTGTGAATACTGTGGAACCGCCAATCCGCTGGGTGAACCAGCCTGCATCGCCTGTGGTGCGCCGCTTGGCAGCCTACAACCAACGACTTGCAGCAATTGCGGGTTTGTTGTAAAGGCAGGGGAGACCACCTGCCCGAACTGCGGCAAACGCTTATAAATAAATCCAGTCTCCGGCCGTTGAAAGCGCCGGAGATTTGTTGTTTGAGTTGGGAAAAGCGGGTCAAAGGGAAGGCTTGCAGAATTCATTCCTCCCCTCTATAATACTTCTAGTTATGAATCTCGACGATCTGGAAGCTCGGTTACGGCAACTGATCGAAGTGCGTCTTGTTAGCATTTTGCCCGGCCAGAAAGTGGAAGATCTGATCATTCAAAAACTGGCAGGCGCCATGCATGCGAATTTGATCCAGCAAGATAACAACATTTCGCTCGCGCCGAACGTATACACAATCATCGTACACCCTGAGACGGCTGCTTACTGGCAGGAGACACGGTTATTGGATAGTATGGCCGACGCGCTGAACACCGCCGGCCAGGAGGCTGGGCTAAAATTTGCGTCGCCCCCTGTCATCACAGTTTCGACAGACAAATCCCTTTCCCTGAAAGATGCCACCGTGATGGCATCACATCGAGTAGAACCTATGGCCGAGACTAAAGGTACACCAAACGAAGAACCCGGAGTCAGCGAAAGCAATCATATTCCTGATAACGCGTTCCTAATCATTGAGGGCGTCAAGGTATACCCGCTTAAACTCCCTGTGGTGAATATCGGTCGCCGCATGGACAACCACCTGGTGATTGATGACCCGCGCGTCTCCCGCAACCACGCTCAGTTACGCGCCATCAATGGGCGTTTTATCTTGTTCGACTTAAATTCAACTGGCGGTACTTTTGTCAACGGACAACGTGCCAGTCAAACGGTACTCTACCCGGGGGATGTCATTTCTCTGGCAGGGGTGGCACTCATCTTCGGGCAGGATAACCCGCCGCAAGGGTCGGAAATGATAGATACGGCGCCCCTCCAGCCCATTATCACTGACCGGCCTACTGCCGTTCTGAAAGAGCGCTCAACTGCAGAATTTAACAAGAAGAAATGAGCGGTCTCCTCGTTCTGGCCTTGCGCCTGCTGCTGTCCCTGGCCCTTTATGGTTTTCTCGGCTGGGTTTTATACACACTCTGGCGTGATGTTCAACGGGAGGCTGTCGGGGTGGCAACGCGTCGGACACCCGGGATCAGCCTCACGGTCCGGGCTGGAGGCGAGTCAACAACGGTTAAACATTTTATCCAACCTGAAGTCACGTTGGGACGCGATCCTGTCTGCGACATCCCGGTCCTGGATGAAACGGTTTCGGCGCATCATGCACGCCTGGTCTATCATCACAGCCAGTGGTGGGTGGAAGATCTAAATTCGACAAACGGCACGCGGTTGAACCAGGAATTAGTTACCACACCGACCGTGCTAACATCCGGGGATGTGATCCGCTTGGGTCAGACCAGCTTGACGGTCGGCCTGGCACCCGATGTATTCAACCCACCTACCCGGCGGCTGAAGGAGTAAATATGTCTGCGAATGTTTCGTTTGCAGTGATTGGGGGTTCAGGCCTATACGGCATGGCTGGGCTGAAGGATGTAAAAGAATATGATCTTGATACACCTTTTGGAAAACCCAGCGCGCCAATTGTCTTTGGGACATTGGAGGGCCAGCGGCTGGCCTTCCTGGCGAGGCACGGCATTGGCCACCACATCACCCCCACCGAGGTCAATTATCGCGCCAACATTTACGCGCTGAAGTCGCTGGGGGTCGAGCGCGTTGTAAGCATCAGCGCTTGCGGATCATTGCGGGAGGACTATGCCCCCGGACATATCGTCATCCCGGACCAACTCTACGATAATACCAAGTTGCGCGCCCGCAGTTTCTTCGGCGAGGGCTTGGTTGCTCATATCGGCGTGGCAGAGCCGTATTGCAACGATCTTTCGGCACAGGTGGAAGCGGCCACACGCGCGGCAGGCGCAACAGTCCATCATGGAGGCGCATTTATCACAATTGAAGGCCCGCGCTTTTCGACAAAGGCCGAATCCAACACCTTCCGCTCCTGGGGCATGTCCCTGATCGGCATGACGACTTCCCCGGAGGCCTTCCTGGCGCGCGAGGCCGAGATGTGCTATGCCGTCATGGCGCACATCACAGATTATGACGTTTGGCACACCAGCGAAGCGCCGGTCACCGTTGAAAGGGTGATCCAGATTTTGAACAGGAATACCGAACTCGCGCAGGAGGCCATCCGCCTGCTGGCAAAAAACCTGGCTCCCGAACGCTCTTGCGCCTGCGGACATGCCCTGTCCGACGCCCTGATTACGAGACAGGATATCATCCCGGCAGCCACAAGACAAAAACTGGACCTGCTGGTGGGTAAATATCTCAAGTAACTGATGTTCATGAATTGGATAAAAAAGCATACTCAACACCTTGCCCTGGCGGGTTTCTTTTTGCTCATCTTTTTCGTCTACGTGATCAGCCCGGTCACCACAAGCACGGACTCGCATTGGACACTGTATGTCTCAGCCAGCATATTGAGCGAACATAACCTGGACTTAAACGAGTACGAAAGGTTTATCGCGAAGGATGATTATAGGATCCTGCGCTGGAATGGGCACATTTATTCCTATTTCCCCATTGGCACACCCCTTCTGGCGACACCGGCAGTATGGATCATTGACCGTCTTTTCCCCCTCAGGTACTCGACTGATTTCCTGACCTACCTTCAGGAAAATCCGCCCAATAGCTTTACTGACAACATCGAAAAATGGATTGCCTCCGCCATCGTGGCTGCAAGCGCGTTTTTCCTATATCTCCTTGCCCGCCAGGAAATCGGGAAATGGCCTTCCATTTTTCTGGTGCTGATCTTTGCCTTCTCCACCTCCATGTACTCCACAGCAACCCGGGCGCTTTGGCAGAATGGACCTTCAGCGCTTTGCATTGTGCTGGCAATTTATCTTCTGAAACAGGCCGGGCGTTCACCAGCTTACCTGCTCTGGACAGGATTCGTTTTAGCCTTCGCTTATCTGGTTCGTCCAACGAACAGCATTGCCATCCTTTTCTTCAGCCTGTACATTTTGGTAAATCACCGGCGCGCCCTGCTCCCTTACGTTGCCGGGATTGGCATCCCTTTGGGAATATTCATAGTATTCAGTTTGATCACTTATCACCTGATCCTGCCGCCGTATTATTTACCACAACGACTCATGGGCAACAGCACCTTCGCTGAAGCCCTGCTTGGCGACCTGGTCAGTCCAGCTCGCGGCCTTCTTGTTTTTTCACCGGTGATTATTTTCTCGATCTATGGCATTATATTGAAATTGAAGCAAAGTCGCCCTCCCTGGAAAAACATTGACGCGTACCTGGCTGGCATCCTGGTCGCTCATTGGCTTGCCATCGCTTCCTTTCGGCCCTGGTATGGAGGCTGGTCCATCGGGCCGCGTTTCTTTTCCGACATGTTGCCTATTTTCGCTTATTTCCTAATACCGCTTTTCAAAAGCGATTATTTGGCATCCATGCAATTCACGTGGAAGGCGCTATTTGTGGCCACTGTCGCTTTCGGGATTTTTGTAAACGCCTGGTGTTCCATCAGCCCTGCGCCAATGTTGTGGAACAAAGAGCCGGAGATCGTTTCAAAAGCGCCACAACGCCTGTGGGATTGGAGCGACATTCAGTTCCTGCGCGGTCTGTGTAAAAACAACCCGCTCGAAAATAGCGCGCCCGCCTGCTGGCGGAAAGGTTTGCAATGATTGACCGGCTGCAAACCCGCCTCCTACGTTGGGCGGCAGGATTTCTTTTCATCTACTCCGTCACCCTGACGCTGTCCCCGGCAGTCCGCGAACGTTCCTTCGCAACGGATTTTCGTTGGTCCCACTGGCTGGGTTTTGCGTTATGGGTTCTCCTGTTCGTGCTGGCCGATCGCGCCACGGTACAATTGCTCCCTGAACGTGACCCCTACCTCCTGCCAGCCGCCGCCCTGCTCAGCGGTTGGGGCCTATTAACCATCTGGCGGCTGGATGAAGGGTTCGGTTTTCGCCAGGTAATTTGGCTCTGCTTCAGCCTGTCAATATTCATGCTGGGCCTGCGCCTGCCTTCGGACCTGAGCTTCCTGCGGCGTTATAAATACCTGCTCTTGAGCGCCGGATTAATTCTTACCGCCCTCACCCTCCTGTTTGGCACCAACCCTGGCAGGTCCGGTCCACGCCTGTGGCTGGGCGCCGGCGAGGTTTACCTCCAACCTTCCGAACCTTTAAAGTTGCTCCTGGTGGTTTATCTGGCGGCATATCTTGCAGACCGGCTCCCCATCCAATTACGCATCTTCCCGTTGATCCTGCCCACCCTGCTCGTAACCGGGATGGCGCTGTTGATCCTGCTCGTCCAGCGCGATCTCGGCACCGCTTCGATTTTCATTTTGCTCTATACCGTTATCCTTTATCTCGCCACCAACCATCGCCGCGTCCTGCTTGGCACAACGATAGCACTGGCTCTGGCCGGGCTGGTCGGCTATCTCTTCATCAGCGTCATCCAGATACGGGTGAACGCCTGGCTGGATCCCTGGGCCGACCCGAGCGGGCACTCCTATCAAATCATTCAATCTCTGCTGGCCGTTGCCAATGGCGGGACCATTGGACGCGGGCCCGGTCTGGGCAGCCCAACTCTTGTCCCGGTTGCCATCTCGGACTTTATCTTCTCCGCGATTGCGGAAGAGACCGGTCTCGCAGGTACCGTGGGGTTGCTGGCCCTCTTTGGGTTGATCCTGGGCCGCGGTTTGCGCGCCTCCCTGCGCGCCCCCGACCGTTTCCGCCGCCTCCTGGCGGGCGGCCTGACTGCCTACATTGGCATCCAAAGCCTGTTAATTATCGGTGGGAATCTGCGTTTGCTGCCCCTCACAGGAGTCACGCTCCCCTTTGTTTCGTATGGCGGTTCGTCCCTGCTTACATCCTTCATTGCCATTTTGCTCTTGTTGATCATCAGCAATCAGCCAGAAAGCGAACCCGCCCCCCTGCCATCCACCAAACCCTATCTGCTTTTATCCACCCTGCTCAACCTGGGTCTCATAGCCGCGGCGCTGGCAGGCGCCTGGTGGGCCGTTATCCGCGCGCCCGACCTACTCGCCCGTACCGACAATCCGCGCCGTTCCATCGCTGACCGATACGTGCCGCGCGGCAGTTTACTCGACCGCAAAGACAGGCCCCTGGATATAACTGTCGGGGAAAGCGGTGGCTATCAGCGTGAATACCGGTATCCCAGCCTCGGTCCCATTACTGGCTACACACATCCCGTATTTGGACAAGCCGGACTGGAGGCCAGCCTGGATGATTACTTGCGCGGTTTGCAGGGAAATCCGTCCAGCCTGTTATGGTGGGATCACCTGCTCTATGGCACTCCCCCGCCAGGTCTTGATGTTCGCCTGAGCCTTGACCTTGACCTGCAAACCCTGGCAGATGCTAGCCTGGGGCAACACGCCGGTGCAGTCATCCTGCTCAATGCAAATAGCGGCGAAGTCCTGGTGATGGCCTCACATCCTACTTTCGATCCAAACCAACTTGATGCCCAAGGGCCCAGCCTGGCGCAGGACTCGGGTGCGCCGCTGCTCAATCGTGCAACGCAGGGAGCTTATCCACCAGGCACGGCAACAACGCCCTTTCTTGACACGTTAGGAGCATCCGGACTGCCGGGCAAAGACCAAACGACCCTGCTGTATGAAAACCTTGGTTTCTACACAACCCCACAAATACGAATACCAATCATTGCAGCAAACACCAAAGGAGACCCGAACTCGTTGCGCGTCAGCCCGCTGCAAATGGCAGTGGCGGCGGCGGCGCTCAGCAATCACGGAGTCCGCCCCGGGCCGCGCATCGCTTTGGCAGTGAATACGCCTCGACAGGGTTGGATCATCCTGTCAGCGCTGAGCCAGCCAATGCAGGCGATCCAGCCATCGGCGGCGGATGAGTCGGCGCAGTCCTTGATCGTCAGCGGCCAACCGTATTGGGAATTTATCGGGCAATCCCATGATAAATCAACCGTCACCTGGCTGCTGGCAGGGACGCTGCCAAACTGGCAGGGCACGCCACTGGTCGCGGTAATCGCCCTGGAGGAAAATAACATTACGTTGGCCCAACAGATCGGGCGAAAGCTGCTTGCCGAGGCATTGCGGCCATAGAAAAAAACTCCGGTTCTAAAACAGTGGCAGCTTACAACAATAGGCGAGGAGACGCTACGGGCAGGAATATGTGTTGGGGATGCCATCCGTCCGAATATCAATCGAGTATCCTTCCAGCAGGGTGGCTTCCATAACCGTCGGATTGCCAGACACGCTGCCATCCTTGATCACGTAATCGCCAGGGTTAAACTGAACCTTGTTATTCGGCGAGTCGGTTTGCGGTGGGATAACTGTTCCGCCAGGATCAACGATCATCGGGTGGAAAGTGCAGTTGCGGAAATACGCCGGCTTGGGCGGGTCCACCGTGACGACCGGCAACGACATGACATCGCCCTGAACCGTAGTGTACTGTGTGCGTGTCGAGACCCATCCAGACTGACCGGGCGCAGACGGAATGGCAATGTTGATCCAATCCCCCTTATCATCGCGGGCAGCGGCGGTTGAAGATTGCCCCTTTAGCAAAGCCGAAATAGGGTTGTACGCCGCGTCCGGCCCGCGTCGGATATTGAGATTACCTGTGCTGGCCGTGACCGTGACCAGAGAAGCTGTCGAGGTTACAGGAACGACTGTGGGCGGCAGTGTTGCAGACGCTGCAACTGAAGGCTCTGCCGCAGGCATCACAGTTTGCGTGGGGGCAACCGGTG
Source organism: Chloroflexota bacterium (assembly GCA_021823555.1). The sequence continues at coordinate 1,561 of JAKANW010000027.1, read as the reverse complement.
ATGGTTGAGCTGGGAGTTGAGTCGGCACAACAGGGGCAGGCGGAATAGAAGTGGCTGTCGCATTACTGGGCAGGTTGCATGCCAGGACAGCAAACAATAAGGCAAAGGCCGCCAGACCGATACGACATTGATGCGTCAACATGATAAATCTCCTTTCAACGGTAATGACATTTTATCCCGCATACTATCCGAATCAATTAAAAAGAGCCAGGCGACGCCTGGCTCTTTGGTCATGGGCAAATTATATGCCGTTGTCGTTATCCTTGGCATTATAGCCGGGACCGCTCTTGAAGAAATCGTAATTCGGTTTGATGTCAGGGGTCAAATCCACGACTTCACCGGCTGCAAGCTGCCTGACGGTATCCAAGGCAATGTGGGTACCATGATGGTTGGTGGCTTCATAATGGCCGGTGAGGCCGACGTTGCTAACATATTCACCACCCTTGGCAGTATAAGCCGAGGGCACTTCATCTTCGGGGAAGATGGCCGCAAACGGACATTCAGGGACACAAGCGCCGCAGTCAATGCAGGTATCGGGATCAATATAAATCCACGGCCATTCTGCAATAGGCTGGCCCGGGATCATGCACTCGACCGGGCAAACTTCAATGCAACCACGGTCACGCACACACAAGCTTGTAATGATATGGGTCATGCGAACCTCCTTGGGATTCTAAATTGCCAAACTTAATTTATTATAACTTGCTTCTGTTTAGGCGCAAGGCCAAGTCCCGCTTATCCCAGGATGCATCAAAATTCAGGTGAAGTAATCTTTTTAAGCCTGAGCGAAGTCCCAAAAGGCTGGTGATAAAAAATGTGGAATTGGAGATACAATCAAAGCAAAAACTGGCCAATGCTTAATGAAACTGCAAAATCTGCCAACGCCATCCTCGTCGCTTCACTGGATGAGCGCTGGAAGGATTATCAAACCAAACTCAAGGCCTGCCGCCGCGAATTCTCGGAGGAAGCCGTCCACAATTTGCGCGTGTCCACACGCCGGTTGTTGGCAGTGCTCGACATCACGCGCTCTGTAGACTCACACCCACGCGTTCAAAAGGCACGGCGCTTCCTAAAAAGTAAACTCGACGGTCTGGATAATCTGCGTGATACGCAAGTCATGTTGATCGAGATTTCGGCGACCATCGAAAATCTGCCCGAGATTAAACCTTTCGAGGAATTTCTGCGGAAACGCGAAAAGCGCAGCCTGCGTTCTGCTCGCAAGCAAGTGCTGCTCTCCAGGCCGTCAAAACCGGGCAAGCGCATTGAAAAGATTCACAGTACACTGGAGAGGCAATCACAGGATGAGCTTTTTCCGGCGCGCCTGCTCCGGGCGGTGGATAACGCCTATTTAAGGGCAACCCAGGCCTACGGTCAGTTGGATGCGGCCCAGCCAGCCACCATCCACCGGTTGCGGCTGGCCTTCAAAAAGTTCCGGTACATGGTCGAAATCATCCATCCCTTGCTGGCCGATTATCCCGAAACGCATTTCAAAAGTATGCACGATTATCAGGGCGCGATGGGCAACGTCCATGACATTGAAACGTTTCTCAACACCTTGTCC
>JAKANW010000723.1 GCA_021823555.1 Chloroflexota bacterium | reverse complement strand
CTGTAGAGTCCCCTCGAAAATACGTTTCCTGGTACCAAGCCAGTCCGTGCGCATATTTCTCATCATTGCTGAAGAAGCGCGGTTCCTTGACCAATGACATTTCCACCTCTGGATGTTGTTTAAGCACATCGTAGAGAGTGGTAGTGCCAGATTTCGCCGCACCAATGATAAAAAAATTGGGAAGGAGATCACGTTTTACCATAGTCTCAATTTTGTTCCTTGTGCAAAAGTTTTTCATACACGACTTGAATACAGCGCGCTTCCCGGTCGAGCGTAAATACGCTGGCACGGCGCCGCGCGTTTTTTCCATAGTTGTAAGCCAGTGGGGTATCCTGCAAGAGGCGGATGCAGGCATCCGCCAACTGGTCACGATTGCCTGGCTCCACAAGCAAGCCATGTCGCCCATGCTTAAGCAATTCAGGGATGGCGGTAACACAAGTGGAGACGACCGCCTTCCCCATTGCCATGGCCTCCACTACAGTCAAGCCGAAACCTTCGGAATAACTGGGAAGAGCCACCACGTCCATCGCTGCGAGCAGGCTAGGAACATCGGAGCGCGGACCGGTCAAGTGAAAACGCGACGCGAGCCCAAGTTCGTCAATCCGTTTTCGGATAGCAGATTCGTCATTTGCAGACCGGTAAAGAAGAATAGCATCCATGAATTGTCTCAGTTTCCCCTTTCCTTGAGCATGAACAAAACTGCCAACGAGCAAAAAATGTACAGCAGGCATAGCTTTCAAGATTGCTGGAGCAGTTTCCAGCAGGTCCACAAATCCCTTTTGCTGGGTTAGCCTGCCCACAAACCCAATACAAGGCGCATCAGAGGGAATGTCAAAATCCTGGCGAGCCTCTGCGCCAGAACGTTCAGTTCTGAAACGGTAAAGATCGATACCATTATAAACGACGACAATATTACCCTGCCGATTGTCCAATCTCCCGGCCACCGCCCGCGAAATAGCCACCACGCGGTCCGCCGATTTGGGGATCAACACCCCCGCCCAACGTCCCAACCAGTTCTTCGCCAAAATATCGCGCACATGCCAGACCACTGGAACGTCCCAGCGACGCGCCAATAAACCGGCCGCCAGTAAAGTAATCGAGTTGATGTGTATCAAGTCGGGCTTGGTATTTTCTATCAATCTTTTGAGAGAAACATATTGGGCTGGCAAGGAGAGCAACAATGCCAACAACGCTTTGATTTCCAATAGATGCCAATACAGCTTAACGCGAAATAGCCCGCCTTGCGCGGCGTAGCGTTCCTCATGATACGAAAAACGGTGTAGGTATGCCACCTCAAATGGAATACTCAGGCCCGATAAACGCGACTGGACTCCGCCCGTGCCGGGTATAGCCACCACCGGCTGGACCCTGTCTCCCGGCAGGTGCTGGATCAAGCCCAACAAACTGACCCCTGCGCCGCCCAGTTCCGTTTCTGCATGGAGGTATAAAACGCGCATCAAGACTCCTAGCTGGGAAAGAGCAGGATATTTCGCTGGCGGTCCAAAAGCAAAGTCGTTATATCTTTTTGCCCCGTTCCATCACCGATTTCCTCAAACCGTGCGTAACCGAGTTGAGCCAGAAAATCCACCAGGGCCTGCGCATCCACACCCGCGGCCTTCAATGTAGCCGGATTGACCTCCAACAGAATGACCGGCCGGCAGCCACGGATCATCTCCTGCGCGCCTTGCAGGAAAGCAAATTCACTGCCTTCCACATCAATCTTCAAGAAAATCTTCCCCGGCAAGTTTCGCCAGTCAATCAACTGGTCAAATGGGATGACCTGCACCGGATAGGTACGGTGTCTTCCGGTTGCAGAGAAGGAGGCAACCAATCCAGCCATACCCGAGGTGGAGGTCGGAACATAGAACTCAGCCTGGCCTGTATAATTCGAACAGGCCACTTGATGAACCTGATACGGCGAAAGGCGGTTTGTCTTAAGAGTCTTTTCTAGCAATGCGGCCAAGCGCGGCTGGGGTTCGACGGCAATTACCATGCCATCCATCCCTACTAATCTGGAGGCAATCACTGAAAAGAATCCTAGATTCGCACCCACATCCACAAGCGTATCGCCCTGTGAGACAAAATCTGACATTATGCGAGCTTCCGCATTCTCCTTGAGAAATTCGCTAACCATATAAAAGGAATGCGGGTCCTGCAAATCCACGAAATAGGTATATTCTTCTTTGATTCTCAATGGAATAACTACATCCACTGATGCAAGATGCCCCAATCCAGTCATAAGCGAGTGGAAGAACAAGCCGCCATGCACCTTTTTACCAAATGGTTTTTGCAGCCTGCAATACCAGGCTAACCATTGATATGGCCACGGCAGCTGCCGGAAATACTCCGGCTGGGACAGCCAGTAAATATATGGCTGACGAAAAATCCAAATGCCCGGTTCATTCTTCCTACGATGTAGTCTAAGCCATTCCTGCAAGGAAGGGTGACGCTTCAGCCAAGCTTTTACAAACAATTTGATGCGCAACATAGGATGAATTGGATTACAGGCTGGGGGACCAACGGGCAAGGTCCAGGCCGGTCAGTTGTTCCAACTGCTTCACCTGGTCGGCAAATCGGGCACGCAGCATTTGCTCGGCCTTTGGATCCATGGGCGGATATTGGAAAGGCTTAGCCGCCGCATCATGCAGCGCATCCTTAACCTGGCCCCGCAGTCCCGGAAGCGGAATGATCACCCGCGCCAGCCGACGGAGGAAGGACGGCCTGCGCAACAGATTGAATAACGTCTGGTTGGTGGGCATAATGGCCGGGTTACTTTTAATGGCTTGAAAATCAAAAGACGGGGATACCCCAATAAACGCAGCCGCCTTTGCCAGTGTGCCGCCAAAATCCCTGGCAAGGTCTTCATTCAGCAGAAACAGGAACCGGTCACGCGGGAACCCATCAAGGAATGGCTTCAAACGGGAGGCAGAGCATCCCAGTC
>JAKANW010000722.1 GCA_021823555.1 Chloroflexota bacterium | reverse complement strand
TCGTGCGCGCGTGTCAGGAGATTGAGCTGTCCGATCTTCTCGGCAAGCGTCATCTTTGCGAGAAGCGCGTCGACTTCGGCGCGCGACGGTAGCGATGGCGCGGCACCGGGGCGGGTGACCGCGACTGCGCCAGCGGCGGAGGCGAAACGCACAGCTGCCAGGAGATCGGCGCCTTCCGCCATGGCGACCGCGTTGCCTGTATTGCCACTGGCTGCCCCGCTCACTTTGACTAGCAGGCGGGCATGGGATTTTTCTTCGGCAGCCATGGCGCTGGTCTCGGCTTCGGGCTGGTCGTCGTAGGCGCGGCTGTCGGCAGCTTCATTGCCTACGATGGATGATAGGACGAATTGGGGACCGAACCATTTCGCCAGCCGTCCCAGCGTGGTCGCCCGCCAGGATGGGCGGCGCGGCGGCAGGGCCGCTCCAGCTTCTTTTAACTTTTCTTCCCATATTGCGGCATGTCTCTCTTCACTAAGCGCCAGCTTTTTGTACACTTCGGCCAGTTTCTCATTTTTCTCTGCATTGGCCAGGGCGCGGTATTGGAAAGAACCATCAATCTCTTTTTGCCAGTTTTCACGATAACGGGTGATATCCTTCGAACTTGTCATACGGCCTCCGTTATTTTTTCAACTCGATAATATAGGTTGTATATGGCAGGAGTTCGGCTATAGGTTGCGCGCCAGAGACGCCTCCGTTCGCGTCCACGGTCAAGCTGGCAACCTTGCCGCTCCCCATCAGCGGCGTGAGCGTATATTCACCGGCTGCGAGAGGAGATTTCGACAATTTTAAACTGTAATCGCTGACTGGATCTTTGCCCAGGTTAATTAAGACAAGGATCAAATCGTTGTCTTTAGTTCGCAGAGAAGCGAAAACCTGCGGCTTACCCGCTTGGAAGAAATCGAGACTGCCTGTTCGCAAAGCGGGGTGCTCATTCCTGAGCGCGATCAAAGCCCGGTAGTGAGACAACAACGAATTGGGATCATCCGTTTGCGCGGCGACATTTGCTTGTGGATAATCCGAATCAGGCGGGCGCCAGGGCTTGCCTACCGTAAAACCGGCGTTGGCTGCGTCTGACCATTGCATCGGCCGCCGGATATCTTCGTCTGGTTTTTCTCCCTGCATCCCGACCTCCTCGCCGTAGTAAATGAAAGGTGTACCTGGCGAGGTCAGCAACAACGACGCGGCAACCTTGGCCTTATCCACGCTGCCATAGAGATCGCTCATTACGCGATCCTGGTCGTGGTTGGTCAAAAATGTACCATAGTCTCCATTAGGTAAGGTTTGCGTTGCAAAAGTCAGGGCGCTATTGATACTGATATTGGAACCGCTATTGGCGCTATTAACGATCCCGCTGGCGACTTCAAAATTAAAGACTTCATCCAACTGATTGCCGGTGTAGGTCTTGGCAAGCGAGGCATCCGCGCCGTAGACTTCTCCAATTGCATACGCGCCCGGCTGGTCGGATTTATAGGAAGTATAGAATCCCTTTAACCAGGCGTGTGTGGCGGGTGTATTCTCAGTTTTATTTCCATCCTCGATGAGACGGTTAATGGCATCCATGCGGAAACCGTCCACGCCCACGCTGTTTAGCCAGGAGCGTGCCACGTTTTCCATTTGGGCGGTCACCTGGGGGTTGTTGTAATTCAGGTCTGGCATGCAATCGCAGAAAATGCCGAAATAGTATTTTGGCTGTGCGCCCATGAGTGGATGCCAGCCTGTGCCCAGATCTGCATCGGACCAAATATACCAGTTGTAATATTTTGACCGGGGATCCTGGAGCGCATCCTTGAAAAATGGGTGCTGGCTGGATGTATGGTTCAATACCAGATCAATAATGACACGGATGCCGCGTTTGTGAGCCTCATCGAGCAGCCGTTTGAAATCATCCATCGTCCCGTATTCAGTGTTGACGGCATAATAATTGGTCACGTCGTATCCATGATACGACGGTGACGGGTGAATGGGCATTAACCAAATTCCGGAGATGCCCAGGGATTGCAGGTAATCAAGTTTGGCGGTGACACCGTTAAAATCCCCAACCCCGTCGCCATTAGTATCATAGAAGGAGCGTACAAAAATTTCGTAGAAAACGGTATCCTGCCACCAGGGTGGTTGCAGAGTGGATCCCATTGTTGGAGTTGGAAAAGGTTTGGGAGTTGAGGCAGGTTGAGGTTGCGCTGGAACGCAGGCGCAAAGAATCCCTAGAACGAGCAGGGTGGAAATCAATCTGTTCTTCATATACGAAAAGAAAAGGGCGGTCAAAAAAGACCGCCCCGCAGTCAGTCTCGAAGTTTAACCTTTAACCCCACCGATCGCAAGACCGCCGACGAAATATCGTTGCACGAATAGGTAAACGATTGTCACCGGCAGGGCGATCATGATGGACATGGCGGCGAAGTGAGACCAGGGTGTGGTATTCGAGTATTGCCCAACCATATTGTAAAGCGCCATCATTAGCGTGAAGTCTTTCGCATTCGTCAGGAATAACCAGGACGTGGCAAACTCTGTCCATGTGCTCATAAAACCCAGGAAGAAGGTCACGGCCAATACCGGTGTTGACAATGGCAAAGTCACGCGGAAGAAGGCTGAGTTGGGTGTACAACCGTCAATCAAAGCGGCTTCTTCCAATTCTTTTGGAATTGTGTCGAGGTAGCCTTTCATGTTCCAGATGGCAAAGGGTAGGGAGCCGGAGAGGATAGCCATGCCCACTCCGAGCAGGGAGTTGCGCAGATTGAAAACCTGGCCCCCGATATCCAACTGGATTTTGTTGAGCAGAACGAACAAGGCCGGCAGGGTGGCAATGGAGGGAAGCATTAGAACAGTAAGAACTGCGATCATCAGTGCCTGACGCCCGGCAAAACGCAATCGGGAAAACGCATAAGATGCAAATACGCCTACGATGATCGACGCGATACCTGTTAGAGTTTCGAGCCGGAAACTATTGAA
>JAKANW010000721.1 GCA_021823555.1 Chloroflexota bacterium | reverse complement strand
AGCAGATAGGCGGCGCGCATCTGGGCGAGCATGTCCGAGCCCATGCCGTCAGTGCCAAGTCCGACCAGTACGCCCTTGCCCAGCAACTTGAGCAGCGGTGTGACGCCCACGGCGTTGTTCATGTTTGATTCGGGGTTGTGCACTACGGCGGTCTTGGTGGAGGCGATCAAGTCCATTTCGGATTCGTCGATGTGGACGCAATGCACGAAGATGGATTTCTCGCCGGAGGCGCCCATGTTGTGAAGGCGCTGCGCAGTGGGTACGCCATATTTCTTGAGCGAGTCTTCCCGGTCCGCCGCATCTTCCGCAACGTGAACGTGACAGCCCACGCCCGCGTCCTTGGCGATGCCCACGCATTTTTCCAGCGTCTCATCCGAGAGGGTGAACGAGGCGTGCAGGCCCATCATGGCCGCGATCTGACCGTCGCCTTTGCCGATCTTTTTAATGAAGCGCTCGTTCTCCGCGACACCTCCGCCTTTCACGTTGCGATCCGAAACTTCATAGCACAGCGAGGCGCGGACACCCGCCTGGCGGACCGCCGATTCGATCAGGTCGAGCGAGCCGTCGCGCATTCCGGGGGAGGCGTGATGGTCAATGATGGTGGTCGTGCCGTTGCGGATGCATTCGATCAGCGGGATTTGTGCCGAGAGGGTGATGTCTTCCGCATCAATGGCGCGGTCCACTTTCCACCATAGGCGTTCGAGAATTTCCACAAAGTTGGAGGCGGGTTCGCCGGGGATGGACATGCCGCGTGCCATCGTGGAATAAAAGTGGTGGTGCGTGCAGATGAAGCCAGGCAGAACGACTTTATTGGTGCAGTCCACCGACTCGGCATTGGGATATTTCTCCTTCATCTCTGCCGCGCTGCCGATGGCAGTGATGTTCTCACCATCGGTTACGACCGATCCGTTCCAGATGACGCGGTTGTTCTTGCCGAGGGTTACGACGATGCCGTTCTCAAATCGAGTTGCCATGTGTAATTCCTTTCATGAAAAAATTAAATACGAAAGCCGCAAAGGGCGCACAAAGGAAAAAACTTTTACCTTTGTACGCATTTCCTTCGTTGCCTTCGTGACCTTGGTGCTTAAAAGAACTAGTTCTCTTTCAGCATCGCCAATTCTTCGGGCGTGCGCTCGCGCATGATGATCGCGCCGGTGAAACATTTCTGAGCGCAGATCGAACAGCCGATGCACTTGGCGGCGTCCGTCCACGGGCGGAGTTTTTCATCGAATGAGATAGCCAGATAGCCGCAGCGCGCGCAGTTGCCGCAGGAGACGCACAGGTCATAATTGAACGCAGAGATTTTCTTGGTCGGCGTCAGCGACATGAAGTCCGTGACCGGATGCGGCTGGGCGATGCCGATCAACTCGTGCATGGATTTTATCCCGCGTTCCTGCATCAGGAAAGCCGTGCCGGATTCAAGATCGTTGATGATGCCCACTCCGTATTTCATGGCGATGGTGCAAAACTGGACGGTCTTCACGCCCAGCGCCAGGAAGTTCATGGCAGCTTTGTAGTTCATCGGACCGCCGTTGCCGGAGATTTCGATTCCCTCCGGGACCGCGTTTGCCAGCGTCAGATACGAGATGGGCGTCACACCCTCGCCGCTCATACCGACAATCACGCCCTCGTCCCATTTATGATTCGGCGCAGCACGGAATGCCAAAGTGGGGAAGGAGTTTGCCAGCGTGATGCCCGCTTTCTTGTTCGGGTATTTCGCCAGCACGGTTTTGATGGCACGCAGAATTGGGATGATCGACGTCACGGCCGCGGTCAACTTAAAAAGTTTCGGAATTTCGGGGTCGCTGACTTCCATGATCCAGTCGATGATCTTGGCGGTTAGCGCCGCATTCTGCGAGACGATGTCGCCCTCGGTGCCGTCGCCGCCCTGCGGGCAGGACAGCGAATATTCGACGGCCATTGCGCCTGCGGCTTCCAGCTTCTTGGTGTTGGACTGCCAGCCCTGACGGTCGCTCTCATCGTGACCCGTAACCGGCCCACCCGTCGAGCCGATCGTCAACCGGTCCGGCCACTGCTTGACAAGCTGTCCGATCTCGCGGCAGACGCGGTCCAGCGGGTGTCCGGAGACGTTGTCTGAGTTGCCGTAGGTGGTCGGCCCGAATTGGAACATGTATTCCGACGGGATGTGAATCGGTACGTTGTCGAAGGCGGTTTTCATCACGCCGCCAGCCCAACCGGCTTTGTAAGCTTTGACCATTTGATCGTAACCGTCGGTCACTGGCGAAGCGGAGAGCAAATATGGCGAGCGGATTTTGCGCCCAAAGAAATCCGTTTCGAGCGAAACCGGGACGGGGTGGAAGCCCGGCAGCGCGTAATGCGACTTTGTCGGTTTTTCGATGACAGGCTTCGGTTGTTTGTTAAGGTACGCGTCGATTTCGAGCGCGGTGTTCTTGCCGGATGCTACAGACTGCACGACCGTCTTCGGGCCGGTCAGCATCTCGCCCGCGTAGAACACACCTTCGGCCTGTTCGCGCGGCAGAACGGAGCGCATCCCGATGGAAACGATGACCGCGTTAAAATCTGAGCCGAGGCAATCCGTGCCTTCCACGTCCACCACTTTGGACGGGTGGAATTTCTCTCCAGCCGGAAGATGAACTTTCATAACCTTGATGCCCCATAATCCCTGTGCATCTTTCAAGACGCGCGTCACGCGCGTGCGGCCCGTGACCTCGATATCGTATCTCAACAGGTCGTTGCGCTCGCGAGTTGTGAGAGGCATTTCGGAGAGTTTTTCGAGCATGAACATTTCCACGTGGGTAGCGCCGCGTTCCCGCGCCGTCAGCGCACAATCTACCGCGGTTGCACCGCCGCCGACAATGGCCACGCGCCCCTCGAAGTGATATTTCTGCGGGTCGGCGAGCAAGTCCGTCATCTTGATCGCCAGCTCTTCGTTTTCGATGCCGAGTTCGATCGGCTTCCACAAACCC
>JAKANW010000720.1 GCA_021823555.1 Chloroflexota bacterium | reverse complement strand
GGTGACCTCAAGGGCCGCCTGCGGATCCACGAGGTCCCGCCCGATAGAGAGGATGAGGATGTCGCCGGGGTTGTTGCCGTGAAGGTTGGAGAAGGTCACGTCGAAGGAGAGGAAAGAGCAGATGAGGATGCTGATGAGCAGGGCTTTGTTGAGGAGCGCGTGGAGCAGGGGGACGATCAGGTATTTGGGACGTTCGGGCAGGCTGGACAGGCCTTCGGCCGCTTCAGAGGCGAAGGCGTGGGCGCGGTCTTCGTGCAGGTAGTCGCGGTGGATGAATGGGTATGTGATGCGGTTGATGATGTGCGCGATGTGCGCCAACACATTGCCCAGCGCGTCGGCTGAGCGGTAGCCGAGGTAGAGCAGGAAGGCAAAGATGCAGGCGATGGCAAGCAGGAGGAGCGAGGCGGAGATTTCGCCCGCGTTCAGGTCGTTGCGACGGATGAGGACGATCCAGCCGAGGGCTAGAACGATGAGAAATGCGGCTTGGTCAAAGAGGAGAAAGAGCGCGCCTGCCAGGGTGGCTTTGCCAGAGGGATGTCCGCGCAGGCGCGCGTCGTTTGCAAAGATGGCGATTCCTCCCACGCCTCCGGTGGGAGCGACGATGTTGACGAAGTTGGATGCGGCGGCCACCAGGGTCAGGCGGTCGCGGTCTTCCTCGACCCCCAGCAGGCGATATATAGCCTGGTAGGTCATCCCGACGTTGACCATCCACACAGCCTCGAGCGCGAGCGCCAGAAACATGTAGCGAAAATGGGCCTTTTGCAGGGTGGCGACGGTGTTTTCCAATTCCCCGAAACTGAGCGCAACCAAACCCGCACTGAGAAACAGGAAAAGGATGATGATGAATTTTTTCATTGATGGGAATTATACCCATAATAAAGAGACCAGGTTTCTTTGGGAAACCTGGTCTCTGTGAACCGAGGGATTAACTTCTTCGCCTTCCGCCTATGCCGCTGACGAGCATCACGTAGTACAGCAATTGCAGGAGGGCGGTGACGAGTCCTGCCACGTAGGTCAGGGCGGCGGCGTTAAGCACGTTGTTGACGCCGCGTTGTTCCTCCTCGCCCTGGATGATCCCGCTTTGAGAGAGGATGCGTTTGGCGCGTGCCGAAGCGTTTAATTCCACGGGCAGGGTGGCGAGGGCAAAGACCGCGCCTGCCGAGAAGGCGATCACGCCCATCCAGGCCAGAGTGGTGAATTTCAGGAACAAGCCGATGAGGATGAGTATCCAGCCGAGGTTCGAGCCGATGTTGACGGCGGGAACGAGCGCGGAGCGCAGTCGCATGGGCAGGTAGCCTTCGCTATCTTGCATGGCGTGTCCAAGTTCATGCGCGGCCACGGCCACCGCCGCCACTGACGCGGTATTTGCCACAGTGGGGGAAAGGTAGAGCGTTTTGTCGCGAGGGTCGTAGTTATCGGTCAGGTTGCCGCCGATGCCCGCGACGCGGACATCGCGTAATCCTTCCCCGCCTTCACTAATGTAATAGGCCGCATTCTGGATCAAGCGTTGCGCGGCCTGCGCGCCGGTAAACCCGCTGGTGTTGCGAATCTTGCTCCATTTGTTGTAGGCCGCTTTCACGTACCACGAGGTGGCCGCCATCAATAGGAAGGCTGGCACCATGAAGAGCAGATAAGTGGGGTCAAAGAAAAACATCGTACACCTCTCAGTGGGCTATGGGGTCGGTGTGACCGTCGGCATCGAGGTCGGGATGGGGGTCCCGGCAAGCATCGACAACAGGGTCTGGATAGCCGCGTCCAATTGCGGGTCGAGTTTGTTATTGTAATCCTCTTCGGTCATTGAGACATAGACATCAGGCGTCAATCCCAGTTTGTGGATGGTGCGCCCGCTGGGTGTCAGCCATTTGGCGACGGTGACGCGCACCGCGCCCTGTCCATTCGATAACTCTGTCCAAGTCTGGACCGATCCCTTGCCGTATGAGACGACGCCGACAAGTTTGGCGCGGCCGAGGTCTTGCAACGCGCCCGCCACAATCTCGGACGCCGAGGCGGAACCCTCATTAATCAGCACCACCATCGGGATATCGGTCGCGAGGCCGCCGCCGAGGCTGGTGTAACTGTCTTTTTGACCATTGCCATATTGTTCGTACAGCACGATCTGGTCCTTGGGAAGGAACTGGGACGCGACTTCCACCGCGGTTTGCAGGTAGCCGCCGCCGTTGTTGCGTAGGTCCAAGATGAGCCCTTTGGGATTTTGCGCCATCAGGGTTTCCAGGGTGGTTTTCAACTCGGCGGTGGTTTTGTCGCCAAAGGTAGTGATTTGCACGTAGGCGATGCCGTTGTCGAGCATTTTGCCTTCGGCGCTCTTGATAGTGATCTTGGCGCGCGTGATCTTGACATCGAAGGGCGCTTCCTGGCCGCGGCGGATCGTCAACGTGACGATGGAACCCGCGGGACCGAGCACTTTTTGGCGGACGATCTCCGGGTTGATGCCGGTCATATCCTGACCATCGATCGCAATGATGGCATCGCCGGCCCGCAGACCGGCGGCTTCGGCGGGTGAGCCAGTGATGGGGCTGATGACCGTCAGGTATTTGGTGGATGTGTCCACGTAGGCGCCGATGCCTTCATACTCGCCCGAAAGGGACTGGTTGGCCTGCTGAAATTCCTCAGGGTCCATGTAGGAGGTGTGTTGGTCACCGAGCGCGGCCAACATGCCGCGGATGGCGCCGCGCATGAGCGCCACATCGTCCACGGGCTGGTCTACATATTGATCATGGACGAGTTTCCACGTCTCCCAGAATGGCGGGAAGAGGGTCTGAAGGTCGGTGGGGGTGCCTCCCTGGTTGGGGGCGGGAGTGGCCACAGATGGAATAATGCCTGTCAGTCCGCCGCTGGCGGGCAGGAAATGTCCTGCGAGGAACCCGCCAGAGAACGCGCCAGCCAGCAGAACCAGGCCGACAAAGATGACGAGAATGACTTTTAATACTT
>JAKANW010000719.1 GCA_021823555.1 Chloroflexota bacterium | reverse complement strand
GTGGGATTGTCTATGTTCCTGCTCCTGCTGGTCTGTGCCCTTCCGTTCCTGCAGCCAATCTTCAACACGCATTTCATGAGTCTTCGCGAATGGGCGGTGGTACTTGGGCTGGCATTGATTCCCGCCGTCTCCGAGGAGATCACCAAATGGGCCTTGCGTCGGCAGGAGCGTGCGCAAGCCTGATGGTTGGTGATACACTTGCAGGGTGAGGCTTCCATGACCGAAATAAACACCGTCCGCACCCAGCGCCTTCAGGAATTGATGACTAGCGTGAAGGATGGGACCATCCCGATCACCGGCCTATTCCCTGATAAGCGGCTCTATAAAGTGTTGGCTGTTTTTGGCGATGACGCTGGGACGATGTTTATGATGATCGGCGAATACAAGGGAGCCTTTGCTCTCTTCGAAGCCAGCCAGTTCAATGACTGGAGTTTTCACAGCGCACATTCGTCACTGGCTGGGGCATTGAACGAGATACGCGACTTCCGGTTAAAACGAATCTCGTGAATCGATCCGGGCGACCAACTAGGTCGCCCGGATTTTTTATCACATCATCCTACATCTTCGCGGGTGGTTGCCCTTGATCGGATGACTTGTTCTGCATACTGTCGCGGATTTGCTGTCGCAGCGCTTCCACTTCGGGAGAACGTTCGGTTTTGTCTGTCACGCCCGATCCGAGTTTTTCTGAGAGCAGCATTGCCATCAAGGCCTCGATGACACTGCCAGTGCCTGTGTCGCCTTCAGCGCTGCCCTTGATGAGCACGCGTGGGACGATGTCCACACCTGCTTGCTGGATGGCATCCGCGAAGCGTTGGAGCACTTGCTGGGTCACCTGGAACTGCGGCCCGCCGTAAGCGCGGACCTGTTCTTCCGTAGCCAACGCCTGGGCAATACCAATGCGGGCCACCTTTTCTGCTTCCGCTTCGGCCAGGGCGCGGATCTGCGCGGCCTGCTGGATGGAGCGCTGGTACTCGGCTTTCCCTTGGTCGCTCTGGATGTTGATGTTCAACTCCGCTTCCGTCATCTTGGTCTGCATCTGGGCGCGGGACTGGGCCTCGCGCAGTTCGCGTTCCTTGACGGCGGCCTGTTGCTGGCGGTCGTAGGTTTCCACCTGCTCCGCCGCGACCTGGCGCGACCGCAACTGGGTCAGGATGGTTTCGATCTGTGTGTCGCCCGCGGGGGAGGACGGAGTCCCGATCAGCACTTCCTCCAATTCCAGGTTGTAGTGGGCGAACTTTTCCTTCATCTCCACGCTGGCCTGCTGCTGAATGGCGGAGCGATCCTGAATGAGTTGGATGAGGGTGCGCGTCTGACCGATGTTCTTGAAGTAGGCGGATACCATCGGGTCGAGGGTCTGCTCGACGAGGCGCTTGATGTCGCCAAAGCGCTGGATGACGAGCGGCGCCTTTTGGTAGTCGATGTGAACCACCACCGAGAGTGGCAGGTTCGGCTCGAAAGCATCTTTGGTGATGAGCGAAACTTCGGTGAGGTTTTCATCGAAATGATGTGAGCCAACTTCGTTGCGAATCCACTTCAGGATGAAGTTGGTGGTCGGCACAGCCAGCACTTTACCGGCATACGTGTTGAAGGCGTATTTGCCAGGCAGGAGCGGTTCGCTCCAAACGCCGCGGTTGCCCCTCTCTACCAACTCGCCATGACGATATTCCTTGCCGGAGAGGTCTTCGCCCTGCTCGCCGGTGTACGAGACCACCACACCCACGTTACCGACTTCGATGATGGTCTTCGCGATCATTTCCACTGTGGCGAATAAGCGGTTGATGTAGTATGTGCCTTCCACCAATACCTGCAGCTGCCGGCCGCGGAAACCGCCCGCGGCGAGGAAGTGATCGGGATCCTGGAATTTGTTGTGATAGATCTCCAGCTGGGTCGGGTCGTCGCCCACGGTCGGGGCGATGATCTCGCCCTGTTTGAGCGAGGGACCGTCATGCACGGTCACGATGCCAATCAGGTCATCGGTGTCCTTGATGACCACCGGCGTAAAACCTTTGCGCTCGGCAATGGAGTCGGCCATGTTCTGGATGACCTGCGCCTCCTCGCGGTTGAGCGGCATGGAGTAGACGCGTCCTTCGGTGATGACGATGAACTGCAACAGGTTGATGGCGTACGTACCTTCACGCAGGATTCGCCGCTGGGGACCGCGCTGCCCGCCATTTTTCAGGAAGGTTTCCACATCCAGGAAGTCGTCGGCGGCGGTATTCGAAGCCAATACCTGCGCGGGTTCGAGCGGCTTGCCGTCGCGCGCAAAGATATAGCCGATCTTGCCTTGGGTGATGGTCACTAGTGGAGCGATGTGAACCACGTATTGGATGGGCATCAAGTAGTGCAGGCCGCCGCGCAGGATCTGCGGTTGGTAACCCGCCTCGCCATTCAGGGCGATCAGGCCGCCTTTGACCGAGCCTTTGGCAAAGCTCCAACGCTTTTCTACCAAACCGATACGGTTGTTTGGAATGAAGCGGATGCCTGAGAGCAGGATCAAAACCACGATCCCGGCAGGCACAAGACAGAGTAGGTAAAGCAGTGCGTTCACATGAACCTCCATTTTGGAAGACGTTGATCGCCCTGCGTTGACGAGGCTGTGCATTCTCCTCTATCAAGCGCCTCCGGGCGCAGTCAAACGTTGGGCAGTATAGCACCGCCAAATTTTAGAACGGGGAACCTTTCGAGACCATTTATATACCGTTCTTACAATCCCATTGGATGTCTGTACATGGAAAACGAAATGGCATGGATGACTAATCCGTCCCACGCGCTGGACTACTGACCAGGCTGGATATTTCCCACCAACCCCAGTTCCGGCGCGATGCGGCGCATGGCGGTGATGACGTTGGCGGTGTGCTCCCAAATGTCCACGCCGAACTCGCGGGCGGCTTCTTCCATTTCGGAGCGGTTGGTGCCAGCAGCAAAGGCCTTATCCTTCCATTTCTTTTT
>JAKANW010000718.1 GCA_021823555.1 Chloroflexota bacterium | reverse complement strand
AACCGGTTGAGGCAAATTAGAAACCGACACCTGGCAGGCTGTTGAAATAAGAAAGATAGCGAAAATCAAAGAACGCAAAGGGCGCAGGATTTTCATGGCAGGATTTTATCATGCAGGCCGCGGGAAATACCAGTTCTGCTCATGGAAAATACTGCTGCAACATTTGCGTTGCCTGCTGGCCCGCTGCTCCCTGCGGGTCGAGTTTCTGCACACGCAGCAACTGGTCGTAAGCCGAACTGCGGTCGCCGGTTTGCAAATAAACCATCGCCAGGTGCAAACGCGCCGACGCAAAATCCGGCATCTTGTCGAGCGCCTTGAGCAAAGTTTGCCCGGCGGTATAAAACTCCCCGAGGCTCAATTGCGCCGTTCCCAAAGCATCCAGCGCCAGCGGATCATCCGGGGAAAGGTCCACAGATTTTTGGGCAGCGGGTAAGCCGATCTCGCGGACCTGCACACCATACTGGCTGCAAAAGACTGCCAGCAAGCGCCAGTAGGTGGATTCCTGAGGGGCAACTTCCGTTGCACGCTGGTAGGCAGCCAGCGCTGAAACCAGATCGCCGAGGCGGGCATACGTCTCTCCCAGCGAGGCCTTCCAGGCAGGGTTATCCGGTTCAAGCGCAGCCGCGGCCTGGTATTCGAGCAAGGCCTGGCGATCATTGCCCTGGCGCTTCCAATACAGACCGCGCAAGCCGCGCACCACGACCGAGTTGCCGTCGAGCGACAGAGCCTTGTCCAGGTCGCCGCGTCCATCCTGACCGAGGTGCTGTTTCGCCTCTCCCAGCCAGGCCCACGCCTGGGCATTTCCAGCCTCCGCGCCGGCAGCGGACTCAAACGCCCGCGCCGCCAACTGCCATTCATCCACCAGCGCCAGGCCGCGGCCGAGGGTCACCAGCCGCCCCGTTTCGGTCGGTTCGAGGTCAGCCAGGGTCAGGGTGATGCGCAAGGTCTGGAAAACGGAAGCATACTCCGGGTCCAGCCGTGAAGCGAGTTGAAGATGCGTCATGGCAGAGTTGATGTTCACCAGCGAAAGCAACAATCCAAGCCGGTATTGCGCGGCCGCGTTATCCGCGGAAAGCAATAGTTCGTTCTGCAACGCAGTGCGCTCCGCATCAACATCACCCCGCGTACGATAAACGCCGGCAATCCTGGCATAGGTCTCCGCGGAAGCGCCATTCTCGGCCAGCAACGCCTGATAAATCGTCAACGCCTGGTCCAGCTTGCCCGTTTGGACATAAGCGTCTCCCAACGCCAGGCGTCCCTCCACAGAAAGTTGCTTCACCTTTTGAAGAAATTGGATGGCTTGTTCAGGCTGGCCTGCCAGTAACGCCGAACGCCCGGCCTGCTCCCATAGATCGTTCCGCCAGGGCAGGCGCTGGGCAGCGGACTGATAGGCCTTGGCTGCGCCCGCACGATCGCCTGAGACTTGAGCGGTCTCGGCCCGGCGGAGGTCGGAGTAACCCGAAGCTACAATCGGCAGGCCGACCGCGGCCAGCAAAGCCAAAAAAATCAATGAACTTGAAATTATGGGGGGTATGCGTTGCATGAGATAATTATAGTCGTTGCACGATGATGCGCCCAAAATCACAGACAGGCAGTATAATCATCACGCATGAACTCACTGTTAAACCAGATTTTTTCATTCCTGATCGCGCCACCCGGAAGTATCTTTTATCACTTTGCGTTGGCCTTTTCGGTGGGGTTTGCGCTTTATCTAGCGTTCAACCACTGGCGCTCCAGTGAATTCCCCCAGGCGCGCCGGATGATGCTCGGCCTGGGACTGCTCCTTCTCGCTCAACTATTACTCTTTGCTTTCAGCGGACTCGGCTGGCAGGGGCTGATCAATTTGAGCGCCAGCCTGCCTCCGCTTGACCGGGCCTTCACGCTCTTTACCCTGCTATGGATCATCTGGCTGTGGGCCTTTCCTGAACCCAGTCGTCCCGCCGATGCGGCCCTCCTGCTGCTCAGCCTGTTGGCAGTTACCGCCATGGGTTTGAGTCTGCTGACCTGGGCGCCACTCGTTTCTTCGACTTCCTACAACTTGACCCTTGCCGAAAAATTCTGGCAAATCGCCTCGATTGGCCTGATCGTGGTTGGGGCATTGATCCTTTTCATCCGCCGCCCCAACGGTTACTGGAACGGTCTGGCTATGCTGGGACTGGCCTTCCTGGGCCACGTCGGTCACCTGTTCTTTCTCAGCGGTGGGGATTATTCCGGCGTCATCCGCCTGGCGTACATGGCGGCCTACCCAATCCTGTTAACCCTGCCCCAACGTTTTCCCGCCCCCGGGTCCATGCAGTTACAGCGTCCCGCCACCGTGGCCAAGACCGATGCTCCGCTGCCTGAACGGCGGCGTTACAGCACAGACCCCAAGACCTTCCACGCCATGCTGGCGCTGGCAGCAGAATCAAATCCCACCAAGGTCAGTTACGCCATCACCCGCGCCATCGCGCAGGCCATGCTCTCTGACCTAAGCTTCCTGATCTACCTGACCGACAACAAAAACCAGTTGATCATGGCGGGCGGCTACGACCTGATCCGCGAAGAAAACCTGGAAGGCGGCAGCCTTAACAAAAACTCGATCCCCATGCTAAGCTCCGCCATCTCGCGCGGCCGTCCCTTGCGCATGCCTGCCAGCAGCACTTCGGCGGACATTAAAGGATTGGGCGAGATGCTCGGCTTGGCATCCCCCGGTGATTTGATGAGTATGCCGATCGTCACACCCGATAAGGATGTTCTCGGCAGCCTGATCCTGCTCTCGCCTTACTCCAACCGCACCTGGACCGCTGAAGATCAAGCCTTCCTTTCCAATATCGCCAGTTCATTGGTGCCCATCATTCAGCGCAACCAAAAGCTGGCCCATCTGGAACAGAATACCGAGCAATCCCGCCCGGACCTCGAAGCGGCTCGAGCGCGCGTCGAGGAACTGGATCAGCTCAACCAGAACCTCTC
>JAKANW010000717.1 GCA_021823555.1 Chloroflexota bacterium | reverse complement strand
ATCGGTGATGGATTGGACGCCGCCCGCGGTCACCATCAAATTTGAGACCGGCGCGCCGCTATTGGCGTCGATAGCGATTCCCTGAATACTGCCTGTTGCCGCGCTGAACGGACGGTCGGGCCAGGCCGCGACGATGTCGGTCACGTCGCTGGGGCCGGAGGCGTAGAACAAACGGTAGCGCAAGGGTTGGTTGAAGGCGTTATATTCCGGCGTGCCCGGTCCACCAATGCGCACGTATTTGTATTTGAGCACGGAGTTGATCGGCACTGGCAGGGACGCGGCGTAATTGAGCGGGTCGCGCGCCTGCATGGGATAATCGGTATAGTTGAAGGCCAGCCCCGTGACTTCATCCAGGACGCGCAGGGCCAGAGATTCGTTTGGGGCGAGCGCGGCGGGCAGAGTCACGTGGAAGGTCACCTGTGCCATGGGCAGGGGCGTGGAGGTGGGAACGACGGCGGTCGCAGGTTGGGGTGTGGTCGGCTGCGAAGTTGGAAATTCAAAAAGCGAGAAGGCGCAGGCAGGTCCGCTCAACAGTAACAACGCGCTTGCCGCTAGGATTGCGGCCGTTCGTAAAAATCCAGATTTGCTTTTCATGGGTCCTCCTAATCAAATAAATGCCGAGGGAGTTTAGGAAGTGGAGGTCTCTTCCTGATTTTTTGATGCTCTTTCTTTAAAGTAGACCACAACATAGCTGAGAACAACGCTGATCAGATACAATCCAATAGTGGGAAACATGACCAGTGCCATGTTGACCGGGTCGACCGTGGGCGTAATCACTGCCGCCAACACGGCGATCAATACGACCGCCAGCCGCCATTGATCCTTGAGGAACTTGGGTTTGACCAGGCCAGCCATGGTCAGCGCGACGATCAGGATCGGGAATTCAAAGGCCAAGCCGATCCAAAACATGATCCCCAGAACAAAGCTGAAATAGGAATTGGGCCGCAGCTTGGTTGTGATGTTGAGGAAATCAAGCAGGATAGGCAGGGCATTGGGCAGGATCACATAGAAGGCAAACGCCATGCCGCCGATGAACAAGAACGCGGCGATGGGTATCACGATCAGCGAACCGATCTTTTCCCCCGGGCGCAGCCCGGGCGCGGCGAACAGCCAGAGTTCGAACAGGATCGGCAGCATGGCGATGGCGATACCTACCATCAAGGCCACCCGCATGAATACCCCGACCGACTCGGTCACTTCGATGGCTTGCAAATTCTCCAAGCCGCCCACCGGCTGGGCGAGGAACGCGATCATTTTGTTGTTGAAGGTGAAGGCAATAATAATTCCCACCGCCAGCCAAAGCACCGACCGCAGCAGGTGAACGCGAAAATTTTCGATATTTTCGATCATAGCCTGGCGGGCATCCTGTTCCTGCACCAGCGATGAAAAGATCTCGGTGTAGGAGTGCGACTCAGGCTCGCTCATCAGGAACTGGCTGGCGGAGCGGACAGCCCGGAATGGCAGTGTAATCAGCCACCATAGCCCCCGGAATGGAGCAGTGATTATCTTCCAAACAGTGCTGAAAAATTTACGCATTGGATTTTTTCACCCGATTGGTTTTGGACTTGGTTGAGGGCTTTCCCTTGGATGTGGTCTTTGGTTTTTTGATTGTCTTCGCAGTTGATTTTTTGGCCGCGCCGGCCTTGCCCGAAGATTTTGTGGCGGGCGCCGACTTTTTGGCGGCAGGCTTGCGCCTCGTTTTTTGGACCTTGGGCTGGGTCTGGACCGCGCCCGCAGTGACCGGTTCTTCCGGCAGGACCGGCTGCATGGCCGGCGGGGGAACCGGAGGGAGGATCACATTTTCTTCCGCGGGAACCGCCGGAGGGTCCGAAGGAAGAGGCGCAGGCGGGCGGATTGAGTCCGGAGTTTGTGTCCAGCTATTTGGAAGTTCCATCTTGGGGATAATAGAGCCGCGCTTTAATTCCTGCTCCAAATCTTGCAGGTTGGCTTCGCGCATCAGGCGGGTTGGCAGGGTGCTGACCGTTTTGGACGCGCCGCGTAGCATTTTCCAGGTATCTGATTTAACAAAATTATTCAACCATTTGCCGATGGTGGCCCCCGCTTTGGCCATATCTTTTGGTCCGAGAACAATGATGGCGATGATTACAATAAAAATAAGTTCGGGAACGCCGACGCCGAATAATTCCATTTACTTTTTCTCCAAAGTTTCCACGCGTTGTTGAATCTCATCTTTGTGTTCCACCAGACTGCCCAGTACGCCATTGATGAAGCGCGGCGCGCTGTCGGAGCCATATTGTTTTGCCAGCTCCACCGCCTCGTTGATGGCGACCTTCACGGGTGTCTCGCGTTGCACCGCAAATTCCCAGAAGGCCATGCGCAGAATGTTGCGGTCAATGGCCGCGATCTGATCGAGCGGCCATTCGGGCGCATATTTTGAGATCAGGTTGTCGAGCTCGGGGGTAAGGGAAAGAACGCCGAAGATGATCTTCCGTGAAAATTCGGAAAGCTCATCACTCAACGGCATATCCTCCAGCCGATTTTGAAACACATCGCTGGGGGAGTGACCGGATATATCCACTTCGTAAAGTACTTGCAGGGCTAGGCTGCGTGCCCTGGTGCGGGATTTCATAACCGTTTAGGCCTCGCTGGTTTCCTCGTAATCAATATTTTCAATATGGATGTTGATGTGCCCAACTTCCATGGCGACCATTTCATGAATGGCGCGCGCCACATGCTTTTGCACGTTGCGGCTCACTTCGCGAATGTTCACGTCCTGCTTGACCATCAGATACAGATCAACGAAGACTGTATTATCCTCCGTCTCGATGCGGACGCCGTCCCCGCCGCCGCGGCGGAATAAGCGATTGACTCCCCCCGAAACGGGCGCCATCCGGCTGACACCGGGCACGCTCAGCGTGGACATGCGGGCGATGGTGACAAGCACATCGGGTGAAACGGTTGTCTTTCCGGGGGTATCGTGTCTTTGTTCTGTC
>JAKANW010000716.1 GCA_021823555.1 Chloroflexota bacterium | reverse complement strand
CGCTTTGGCAATGGCGCCGCATGATTCCGTTTTTGGAAAAATATTTTCAAGTTATCGCCTTCGACAATCGCGGCGTGGGTCAAAGCGACAAACCCGCAGGTCCGTACAGCGCGCAGATGCTTGCCGCCGATACTGCCGGATTATTGGATGCGCTTGGCATCAAGAAAGCCGTTATCGTGGGCCATTCGATGGGCGGATTTATTGCGCAGGCCATGGTGCTCGGCTTCCCGCAGAAAGTGGAAAAACTTATTTTGTGTTCGACCAACTTTGGCGGGCCGCGCGCGATCCCGGTCACGCCCGAAGCGATAAAAGTTCTCAGTGACGTCACAAGTGATCCGTTGACTCGCTTCAAGAATGGTCTCGTCGTCAGCACCGCGCCGGGCTGGGCCGAGAAGAATCCGCAAGTGCTCGATGAATGGATCAAATGGCGCGTTGCAAATCCGGTTGATCCCGCACCGTATCAAGCCCAACTGGCAATCGGACTTTCATTGATTCCCGAAGCCGCGGCGTTCGAGTCGAAACTGCATCGCGTCAAATCTCCGACTTTGATCTTGTTCGGCGCACACGACAAAGTCGTCCCACCCGAAAACGCGGACCTGCTTGCCAAGCAGATTGCGGGCAGTAAAGTCGTCATCTTTCCCGAGGCGGGGCATTTCTTCCCGATTGAGATTCCCGAAGCCGCCGCGCGTGCCGTTGTCGAATTTGCAGAACAGGAGGTGACCGCTTAGAGAAATTTTGTTTTGGTCGTCGCTAGATATTCAACCTATTCAAAATTTTAGGAGGAGCAATCCCATGAAAGTATTACGTACGTTAACTTTTGCGCTGGTGACCATGGCTTTGATGCTGGCTGCCTGCGCACCCGCCACCACCCCGACTCCCGCGCCGACAACAGCGCCTGTTGTCACGCAACCGCCTGCGCCCGCTGCCGCGTCGACTCAAGCGCCGACCGGCTTGACTTGCGCCCAGCCGATCAAGATCGGTTTGATCACGGACCTTTCCGGCCCGCTTGCCATTTATGGTGTGATGATCCCGCGTTCGTTCATGCTCGGCATGGAATACGCAACCGGCGCGGCAGGTTCTGCCGGTCAGAAGTTCGATTTCAAGCAGACACAGGAAAACGATTTCAAGCTCGACAATTGCGAGATCCAGGTCTTCGTCCGCGACGATGCCAGCACTCCCGATATAACCACCACAGTCGCCAATGAACTGATCGATGTGGAAAAAGTGAATATCCTGGTCGGGACTGTCTCGTCCGCCGCGACGGCTACTTTGCAAGGCATTGCGCTTCAAAATAAGATTCCTCTGATCGTTGCGCCCGCTGCCGCCAATGACATCACTGGTTCAGGTTTCAATGAGTACACTTTCCGCACCAGCCGCAACAACTACCAGGATGCCATGAACGAATGTATGGCATTGACCAAACAATACAAGACTTTTGTCCAGATCGCACCCGATTATGCCTTTGGCCGCGGTTCTGCGGCTGCCTTCCGCGATGCCTGTACATTGGATGGAGGCAAGTTTGTGGCGGATGACATTTTTGCTCCGACTACGACGACTGACTTTACTCCTTACATGGAGCAGGTCGCCAAGTCTGGGGCGGAAGCCTACATCGTGACCTGGGCCGGCTCCGGCTTCGTATCCCTGGTGCAGGCCGCCAAGGACCAGGGCGTGACCGGCAAGATGGAACTAGGCGCCACGTTCATTGACAATAAGCTGATGCCGACATTCTTCGCTAACGCGATCGGCACGACGGCGGGCATCCTGTATCACTACAGCGCGCCGAAGAATCCGATCAATGACTTCCTGGTCGCGCAGGATAAAGCCCGCTATGGAACGATGCCCGATCTGTTCGATGCAGACGGCATGAACGCGGCTTTGATGGCAATCGCCGCGATCAAGAAAACGAACGGCGATGTCAGTGGTGACGCGCTGGTCAAGGCGATGGAAGGTTTGTCTTTCGATGGTCCGAAAGGCACAATCCAGATTCGTCCCGAAGATCATGTCGCTATTCAGGATATGTATATTTTGAAGCTGGCGAATCTCACGGATCCAAACGCCAATTTCTATACTTACGTTGACACGACGCGTCCTGAACCGCCTTGCTTGTTGCCCGAAGCGCTCAAGTCTCGCTGCGGCACGCTGCCTTACGGCAACCTGAGCGGAAAATAATTCTGTAATACAATATTGCATACTGACCGTGGACGGTAGACCATAGACCGTCTCTCGTCCACGGTCCACTGTCTATGGTGGAAGGCGTGATGAGCGACGATATTATTATTGAAACTGTCAATCTATCCAAGCAATTTGGCGCGCTAGTCGCTGTGGACAATGTGAGCATCAAAGTCCGCAGGAATTCTTTACATGCCATCATCGGCCCGAATGGCGCGGGGAAAACAACGTTCTTCAATCTATTGAGCGGTAATAGCGAGCCGACCAGCGGCAGGGTCATCTTCAAAGGCAATGACCTGACTCGCCAGCCTATCCATCGCATGATCCATCATGGCATTGGGCGTTCCTTCCAGATCACAAATATCTTTCCAAATCTTACGGTCTTTGAAAATATCCGTCTTGCCTCGCAGTCGCTTGGAGGCGACAACTTCAAGTTTTGGTTGGAAGCTTCGCATTTCAAACAGTACGAAGAACGCACCTGGCAAGTCGTCGAGAAGGTCGGATTGAAAGAACGTGCCCAAAACCTCGCCCGTACTCTTCCACATGGCGACCAACGCAAACTCGAACTCGGCATGATCCTGGCCCCCGACCCGGAAGTCCTTCTGCTGGATGAGCCGACCGCAGGCATGGCGTCCGAGCAGGTCCCTGAATTGATCGCACTTATCCAGGATATTCAAAAGGTTGGAAATAAAACTGTCATGCTCGTGGAACATAATATGAATGTGGTCATGAGCGTATCAGATATCATCACCGTGATGCATCAGGGCAAAGTGTTGGCCGAAGGA
>JAKANW010000715.1 GCA_021823555.1 Chloroflexota bacterium | reverse complement strand
AGTTTTGCTTCCGGCTTCCTCCAGACCTTGCCTCACGACAACGCCCTTGCCTTCCGCTAATGGTTGGTGCAATCAACCTCCATAAGGGTCTTTCACCCTCTAGCCATCGCCCATGCTGGGCGCACACAAAAGGGGGGCGAGATAGTATCTCGCCCTACGTTAACCCCCGGTACTTTTTTTACTTGATCTCGATCTGATAGGATGCTGGAGCGCGTGTGAAGCGTGCGGTGCCTGTCACGATCAGGGTGGCCGTCTCTCCGTTCTTCAAGGTCAGTGGGATGGAGGCTTTCTGGTCAGGGTCGAGCGGAATGGTCTGCACCGTGGTGGTGGTGCCCTGGATGATGAGCGACAGGCGATAGGTCTGCGGGAGGATATTCTCGACGCGTGCGAAACCTTTGCCCACCCAGCCGCCATCATCCTTCTCGAAATCGGTCGAGTAGTTAATGGCATCCACTTTGATATCATCCACCAAAAAGCCTTCCCCGTTGACAGCCGCGTCAGTGACATATTCGAACCGCACCTGAACCTTCTTGCCGGCAAATTGCGAAAGATCCACCTTCTCATTCAGCCAGCCATTGGACGTCCCGTTATATCCCCAGCCGTACGAGTTCCCGGAAGGGTTGTCAGCTGTACCGGAAGGTGTGGTCAATATCTGCCAGGTCTGCCCGTCTTCGGAGGCCTCGACGAAAACATAATCGTAATCTTTTTCCACGTCGTACCAGGTCTTGTACGACATTTCAACGGGACCGGTGACGTTGGTCAAGTCGAATTCCCGCGTCAGGGTCATGTCGGATTCGTCGCCTCTGTTCGACCAGAACGCGTAAGAACCAGAGGGTGGATCAACAGGTAATAATTTCGTGCTGGTGGAACCGGTGAAGTCGAGGGTGTAATTGCCGCTGCAATCAATCTTGATGTAGTCAATCCCATACTGATTCACACTGCGCACCAGGGGGGATTGGGGACAGGAGGAAATCGTCTCTGTCGCCGAAGTTTGAGGCGCGCCAGGGTAGTTATGATAGGTATAGCGTCCGTCGCCCACTGAGCTGTCCTTCAGGTACAAGGCAGCGGCCCAGTCCATGAAAACGTCATCGGCAGTAATAAGCTTGCCGGTCTGCGGATCGGTGACGTTCAGGGTCTTGAGTGTATCGTCCACGCTGGTCAGATCATTTTCGGGATTTTGGGTGAGCGCCTTGGTGGCTTTTTCTCCAAAACGATCCAGGAAATAAGTGAGATAGAGGAAACTCTGGCCATAGTGCATACCGAAAGATGAATCCGAATTGCCAACCCAGGTGTTCAATTGCAGGTCCGGGCTTTGGGCATATAACCAGTCCGCGCCGCCCACGTCATATCCATTCAGGAAGGCGCCAACCTCTGCAAAACCTTCGTTGATCCATGAGACATCGTTGCGGTCGGAGGGCCACTGGATCATGTGGACAAATTCGTGGGCCAGTGTGGCATAGGTATATTGTGCGGACAAATCCTGGCTCGCGCTGAGGACATAAGTCTCGTGGGCATTGGAATATTGAGCCACCAGTGGGTTATATTCATCCAGCGTCGAGAAATAACCCGCAATATTGCTGCCGATATTTTTGGCATATAACACATAGATATGCGGGTCGCTGTCCACGCCGGGCGTCCATTCGCTGCCAAAAAATTCACGGTCAGTTGGATAGATTTTGTTCTCAAAGGTATCCATCAAGGCTTTCATGTCATCCTGGTTTACGTTTGTCCCTTTTTCTGCCCAGAAATAACTATGAGGGGTGATGAACATCAACGTCGCATCAATTTGAGAATTCTTGTTGGTATCCGAGTTCAGGATCCAGAACTGCTGGGTTGTGCCGACGGTCAATGGCGCAGTAGGCGCCGGCAGGGTGGTGGGAACGCCGCATACGCTTTTCAAGCGGCAGGCCAGGTCGTACAGATCATTCTCCGGAACAATGGTGGTTTGCAAAGTGGATAACGTATCTGTGGAAACCTGAGCAGCAGGAGTGGTTTTCAATTCAGGCACCGGGGTTGGGGTACCGAAATCGGAATTTGGCATGGGAAGCCCAATATTGCTGACGCTTTTGCCCGTCTCATACACGATCACGCCGCCAACGCCAAGTACCAGCAGGCAGATACAACAAACCAAAACGATGATCCCAACGATCACCGCTATGGTTGACTTTGAGTTGTTCATATCGACTTATCCTCTTCAAAATTTTCAGGCAATCATACCTGATTAACATCAAAGGAGGATTAGGAATTCAGGGGGATGGGAGGAAAATGGATCTGTACGGGAAAGCCCCGTCCATACGGCCAGCAGGCGGAAGCGTAGAAAGCGCCAGGAACCGTCGCATGAATCAGTACACAGGGAAGTATCCTGCAAAGAAAAAGGACGGCAGGTGCTCTGCCGTCCTTTCGGTTATGCATCCACGGGCTGTTTGACCTTCTTCGCGGCCTCGCTGGGATGGAAGACGATCTTCCCGTCCTCCACATTCACCTGGATGGTCGTGCCCTCGCCGAACTTGTGTCCCAGCAATTCCACTGAGAGCGGACTCTCAACGTATTTCTGGATGGCCCGGCGCAGCGGGCGCGCCCCAAAGGCGGGATCGTAGCCTTCCTTGGCCAGCCACTTGCGGGCTACATCGGTCAACTCGACCTTGATGTTGTATTCGCTCAAGCGGTCCTGGACTTCCTTAAGCTGGAGTCCCACGATCTGCTCCATCTCATCCAGGCTGAGCGGCGAGAACATAATGATTTCGTCAATGCGGTTGAGGAACTCCGGGCGGAAAGCGCTTTTGAGGGCCTTCTCGACCTTGTCGTGCGCCTCGCGCTCCTCGTCGGTTGCCTTTTGCTGGAGGAAGCCCAGGGTGCCGCCTTTTCTCACGTATTCGGTGCCCAGGTTCGAGGTCATGATCAGGATCGTGTTGCGGAAGTCGACCACGTTGCCCTGGCCGTCCGTCATGCGGCCATCATC
>JAKANW010000714.1 GCA_021823555.1 Chloroflexota bacterium | reverse complement strand
TGAAAAACATCTGGATGCTCGAACGCGCCAACATTACAACCAACATTCTGCGCGTCCTGGCGCTGATCGCGGTCGCTGGCATCACAATCTATATTTATACCATCCGCGATCGCGTTCAGGATTTTGCCGTATATGGATACCCCGGCATCTTTCTGATTGCCCTGCTGGCGAATGCGACCGTTTTCCTCCCCGCGCCGGGCGTGGCGGTAGTCTTTGCGATGGGGGGTGTTTTTCCTCCATTGGGCGTAGCCATCGCCGCAGGAACTGGTGGCGCGCTGGGAGAACTCTCCGGCTATCTAGCCGGCTTCAGCGGACAGGCCGTGGTTGAAAGGATCGAGCTTTACAACCGCATCCAGCCCTGGGTCAGGAAAAATGGCGGATGGGCTATTCTGGTTTTATCTGCTATCCCAAATCCCTTCTTCGATCTGGCCGGCATCGCCGCCGGAGTCTCAAAGATGCCGCTATGGCAATTCCTGCTCTTCTGTTGGGTGGGACAAATGATCAAGATGGGGATGTTCGCTTACGCGGGCGCATACTCAATTCACTGGCTTGCCGATCTATTTATGAATTAGGAGGAGATCATGCCCGATTATAGAAAAGTTGATGCATACCTGGAAACCAATCTCAATCAGAGTCTCGCCGAGTTGTCGAAGCTGGTTGTGCAGCCAAGCGTCGGCGCGCAAAATTTGGGATTGCAGGAATGCGCGGCATTGGTCCGCGAGATGTTAAAGAGGCGCGGTTTCAAAGTCCAGATCATGGACACGCCCGGCGCGCCGGTTGTCTTCGGCGAGCGCAAAGGCAAATCCAATAAGACACTGCTCATCTATAACCATTATGACGTTCAACCGCCGGAGCCGCTTGAGCTGTGGGAGACTCCGCCTTTTGAACCAGCACTGCGCGATGGCAAATTGTTTGGCCGGGGCGTAAGCGATGACAAGGGCCACCTCGCCGCGCGGCTCTTCGCCATTGATTCACTGCTTGCGACGGAACGCGAGCTGCCCTGCAACATCAAGTTCATCATCGAAGGCGAAGAAGAAACCGCCAGCGTGAATCTCTTCGAGTTCATCGAAAAGCACAAGGAACTGCTCAAAGCCGATGCCTGCATCTGGGAATTCGGCGGCGTGGATCATCGCGATGTGCCAATGCAATATCTCGGCCTGCGCGGCATTTGCTACGTGGAACTCAGCGTGGAAACCGCCTCCACCGACGTCCACTCCGGGCTCGGTGGTTCGATCTTCCCGAACGCGGCCTGGCGTTTAGTCTGGGCACTCAATACACTGAAGGGCGAGAATGAAAAAATCCAAATCCCCGGCTTCTATGACGGAGTCCGCCCGCCGTCCGCGAGAGACCGGGAATTAATGGCGGCCTTGCCCGAGGTCGCGGACGAATACAAATCGCGCTACGGAGTCAAGCAATTTATCAAAGGTCTGACCGGGGGCGTGGATTTGCATGTCGAAGAAGTCTTCACACCGACCTGCACCATTTGCGGACTCACCTCCGGTTATCAAGGCCCCGGCTCGAAGACCGTCCTGCCGGCGCGCGCTTCTGCGAAAGTAGATTTCCGCCTCGTCCCGGACCAGATGCCGGCTGACGTCCTGAAGAAGCTGCGCGCCCATCTCGACGCAAACGGATTCAACGACGTACAGATCACAGACCTCGGCGGCGATCCTCCCGCCCGTACGAATCATGATAATCCTTTTATACAACTTGTGGCCAAAACGGCCGAAGAAATTTACGAGACGCCGATGCAGCTCGTGCCATTGACCGGAGGCTCAGGGCCAAGCTATCCGTTCGTGCACGACCTTGGCCTGCCCGTCGCGACCGCCGGTCTTGGGTATCCTGACGCACGCACCCACGCCCCCAACGAGAACATCCGCATTGACTTGTATCTCAAACACGCCCGACACATTGCGCGTGTGATTGGAGAGTTTGGAAAAGCGAGCTGACATCCCAAGTACAACTTTTTGTAAATCGCTCTACGTTCATTAGGATCATTCGTCCGAAAACCTTTTTCTTGAGACCGGGAGGGTCTTATGAAAACCAAAACCACGTTCGCATTCAATCTGTTCGCAGGTTTGATCCTGCTTTTCGTAACCGCGGCCGCCTCAAGGTCCGCGCCGATACGTCAGGCGGTAGACGCCAATCCGCCCGACCACGTTGTCAAGCTCATCTTCATCCATCACTCGACGGGGGAGAACTGGCTGACTGACGGTTACGGCAATTTAGGCCGGACTCTCGACCAGAATAATTATTTTGTCAGCGACACAAACTATGGCTGGGGGCCAGACACCATCGGCGACCGCACCGACATCCCGAACTGGACCGAGTGGTTCGCAAGCGACGGGACGCCGCGTTATTTGTCCGCGCTGTTCACCGAAAGCGGACAAAATTCCTCGTACACGCGCACGCTCTCCGATCCGGGCGGCGAGAACCAGATCATCATGTTCAAGTCGTGTTTCCCGAATTCCGCCTTGGAAGGAAGCCCGAACGACGCGCCTGATCCCGAAGGCTGGCTGACTGTCGGCCACGCGAAGTATGTTTACAACACGATCCTGCAAACGTTCGGCCAGCATCCCGATAAACTGTTCGTCGTCATCACCGCGCCTCCGCTTTCGGATGGAACCTATGCCGAAAACGCCCGTGCTTTCAACAACTGGCTTTTAAATGACTGGCTTCGCGAGAACAACTACACTTTCAATAATGTGGCCGTCTTTGATTTTTACAACATCCTGACTGACAAGAATGCTCACCATCGAGTCAACAACGGACAAGTGGAACACATCCTCGGCAGTCGCGACACGCTGGTCTATCCCTCTGGCGACGATCACCCGTCGGAGCGCGGCAGTCAGAAAGCGACCGAGGAATTCGTCCCAATGCTGAACGTCTTCTACCATCGCTGGATGGATAGTGCGCCGGAGCAGTCCGCGCCCGGGCCGGGAACCGTTATCGAAACGGCAAGCCC
>JAKANW010000713.1 GCA_021823555.1 Chloroflexota bacterium | reverse complement strand
TATCCAACCACGATTCTGCCGCCCAAAAAGTTTTTCCTGCCTGTCAAGGAAAAACTGTTCGAGATCGAGGACGCCCGCACCGGCAAGATGAAGCCCCCCGAGCAGGACCCGCCCACCGTGATCTTTGGCGTCCATGCCTGCGATCTGCATGCCATCCAATTATTGGATCATGTATTTTCAAACGGCCACGTGGACCCAAATTACGTCAACCGCCGCCGCAAGACATTCATTGTCAGCATCGAATGTCTCGCTCCGTGCGACGGGAATTCCTTTTGCAAGAGCATGGGGACGCTTTCCGTGGACGAGGGATACGATTTGCACTTTGTCGACCTGGGGGACGCGTACGCGGTTGATGTCGCCACCGAAGCGGGGAATACACTAATCAAGAATGCCCACGTTACCCCTGCCACCGATGCAGACATTGAGCGACTCAACGCCGTGCTCAGCGAAAAATGGCCGCGCTTCCCCTATCGTCTCGACTTCGATGTCAGCGACCTGCCCTCCCTGCTCAATATGAGCATGAAGAGTCCGCTATGGGCCGAACTGGGCGAACGCTGTCTGAGCTGTGCCGCCTGCACCAACGTCTGCCCAACCTGCTTCTGCTTCGACGTCAAAGACGAACTCGATCTTAACCTGACCACGGGCCAGCGCGTCCGCGCCTGGGACTCCTGCCAACTGGATGAGTTCGCCGCCGTCGCGGGCGGGCACAACTTCCGCAAGAGCCGCGCCCTGCGCCAGCGTCATCGCTTCATGCGCAAAGGACGCTACATTCTGGAAGCGCATCACTTCCTGGGCTGTGTGGGCTGCGGTCGCTGCGCACGCGCCTGCCTGGTAGATATTACCCCGGTGGGAGTGTTCAACGAACTTTATCGCCAACGCGAACTCGGAGACCACGTATGATCGAAACCATGAATCAAAACCACGCGGCGTTGACCAATCAAGTTGCCGTGGAGGACGAACTCTTCCTGCCGGTCCAGGCGCGTATCATCAAGATCGAGCCGCAGACCGCCCTGGAAAAATTATTTACCATCGAATTACCGGATGGTTTAACGTTGGGGCATCGCCCCGGCCAGTTTGTGGAAGTATCCGTTCTGGGCGTGGGCGAAGCGCCCATCAGCATCAGCAGTTCGCCCAGCCGCAGCAATGGAAAGTTCGAGTTGTGCGTCCGCAAGGTTGGCGACGTGACCAACGCCATCCACAACCTGCAAGTGGGCGACTACCTCGGCATCCGCGGCCCGTTCGGGCGCGGCTTTCCTTACGAAAAATTCCGCGGCAAGGACGTGCTCTTCGCCCCCGGCGGGCTGGGGCTGGCCCCGCTGCGCTCGTTGATCAACCAGGTCGTGGATGAACGCGCCATGTTCGGCCGCGTCATCATCCTGTACGGGGCGCGCAATCCGTCCGAACTGCTCTTCAAGGATGAACTCGCTGCGTGGGCAGAGCGCTCTGACATTGAACTGCACGTCACCGTGGACCACGGCGACGAAAGCTGGAAGGGCAACGTGGGCGTCATCACCACACTCTTCCGCCGCGTTTCTCTCAACCCGCGCAACACAATCAGCGCTATCTGCGGCCCGCCGGTTATGTATCGCTTCGTTTTGATGGAACTCGCCGGCAAGGGAATTTCCGAAGGCAATATTTATCTCTCGCTCGAACGGCGCATGAAGTGCGGCGTGGGCAAGTGCGGACACTGCCAGATCAACAACGTGTACGCCTGCCAGTCCGGACCGGTCTTCCCCTACTCGGAGATCAAGGGATTGGAGGAGGCGCTATGAGCCAGAACAACAAACCCAAGGTCGCTTTCTTCGATTTTACCTGCTGCGAAGGCTGCCAGCTCACCGTGGTCGACTCGCTGCAAACCCACCCCGA
Organism: Chloroflexota bacterium; assembly: GCA_021823555.1. The sequence continues at coordinate 1,103 of JAKANW010000713.1, read as the reverse complement.
ATTGTTGGATGCCGTCGAGATCGTCCAGTTCCGCGAGGCAATGAGCAAAAAAGGCGAGGACTACCAAGTGGCCTTCATCGAGGGCTCCTGCTCGCGTCCCAGTGACGAGGAGCGCTTGAAGAAGATTCGCGCACAGGCCGCGGTCGTGGTCGCGCTCGGCGCGTGCGCCCATTTGGGCGGCGTCAACTCTCTGAAGGGATTGCACCCGCTCAATGAGGTCCGCCAGTACGTGTACGGCGACAAAGCTGAATGGTACGACACGTACGACGTCCGGCCAATCGCGGATGTCATCCCGGTGGATTTCGCCATCCCCGGCTGCCCCATTGACCGCGATGAATTTGTCACTTGCGTGAAGGCACTGCTACTCGGCATCAAGCCGCCCATTCCCGATTATCCAGTCTGCGTGGAATGCAAATTGCAGGAAAATGCCTGCCTGTTCACCAAGGAAAAGGTCTGCCTTGGCCCTGTCACCCGCGCTGGATGCAAAGCCATCTGCCCCACCTACGGGCAATCCTGCGAGGGCTGCCGCGGTCCCATTTCCAACCCGAACGACAACTCCATGCGCCAGGTGCTCGCCAAACATGGCATGACCGTGGATGAGATTACCTCCATCTACACCATGTTCACGGCCCACCAGGTGCAGAAGAAATTACAAGAGCAAAAGGTATAGAGGTACTTGCCATGACCAAACGAATCGATGTGCATCACGTCACGCGCGTGGAAGGCCACGGAAATATCGTGGTCGAAGTGGAAAATGGCAAGATGAAGGAATGCCGCTTCGACGTGGTTGAAACCCCGCGCTTTTTCGAAGCCATGCTGCGCGGCCGCCCCTACACGGAAGCCTCGCATATCACCAGCCGCATCTGCGGCATCTGCGCCACCGGCCATGCGACCGCGTCATTGCGCGCCTCCGAGTCGGCGCTGGGAGTGGAATTGAGCGAGCAGGTCCAACTCTTGCGCAAACTCGTCTTCCACGTTGAAATTCTCGACAGTCACATTCTGCACGCTTACATGCTCATCGCCCCAGACTTCCTCGGTGTGGGTAGCGTGATTCCGCTCGCCACCACCCACCGCGACGTGGTACTGCGCGCCCTGCGCATGAA
>JAKANW010000712.1 GCA_021823555.1 Chloroflexota bacterium | reverse complement strand
ATCGTCACGGTGCGCGGCGTGGGGTATCGCTTCGATGATGAGGCGCTGTAGGTGCGGTGCCGTGCATGAAATTTCTGAGGCTTTATGTTTGAATCGATCCGCCGCCGTTTAAGCGCAAAACTTTTTTTGGCGTTTTTTGCCGTCATTTTGGTGGGAGCCGTGGTGCTGGTGGTGACGGTACAGCTCACCGCGCCGACCGCCTTCAACCGTCACATGGCTGGCATGGGGCTAGAGTTGGGCTATGGTATGGGACCCATGATGGGGCCAGGGCAAGGTCAAGGTCAGGGGCAAGGCCAGGGGATGATGAAAACCTTTTATGCCGATTTCATCAGCGGTCTGAACGAATCGCTGGGGTGGGCCGCTCTGGCGGCGGTCATTGCGGCGGTGGGACTCAGCTTTGCGCTCAGCCGCCGGATTGTCGCACCGTTACATGCCATGAGCGCAGCCAGCCGCCGTATTGCGGAAGGACACTACGATGAACGCGTGTCGGTGCAAGGGGTGGACGAGATCGGCCAGCTCGCGGGTAATTTTAATCAAATGGCTGAACAGCTCGAACAGGTCGAAGCGATGCGCCGCCAACTGATTGGGGATGTCAGTCACGAATTGCGCACGCCGCTGACAGCCATCAAAGGTTCAATGGAAGGACTGATGGATGGCGTCCTTCCAGCTGACGCCGAAACTTTCCAGCAGATCCACGCCGAGGCCGGGCGTTTGAGCCGCCTGGTGGATGACTTGCAGGAACTCAGCCGCGTCGAAGCTCATGCCTATCCATTGGATATGGGTGAAGTGAATCTGGCCGCGTTGGCGGAGACGACCATCAAACGATTGACTCCCAATGCGCGCACAAAGCGCATCACCCTGACCTCCAGCCTGCCGCGTCCACTCCCGCCATTACTCGGGGATGAGGACCGGCTTGGGCAGGTGCTTCTCAACCTGACTGCCAATGCCATCCAATACACGCCCGAAGGCGGCGCAGTCACGATTTCTGTCACCGCGGAAAACGATGAAGTGCAAGTGGCCGTTCAAGATACCGGCATCGGCATCCCGCCCGAACATTTGAATAACATCTTCACCCGCTTCTACCGCGTGGATAAGTCGCGTTCGCGGGTTGCGGGCGGCGGAAGCGGAATCGGTTTGACGATTGCGCGTTATTTGGTCGAGGCACACGGCGGCCGCATTTGGGCGGAGAGCGCGGGGGAAGGAAAAGGCAGCCGGTTTGTGTTTACGCTGCCGGTTAAAAAGTGACTGTCATCCTCAACATGACAGTCACTCCGTTGTGTGGAAATCCGCTTTCTATATTTCATGGAATGGGCAGAACTTTGCCTAAAATATCATCTGATGGTCGGAACGCGCCGATCTCCTTGCAAGATATTCTGCCCGTGTTCGCGGAAATCTCCTGATCCGACGAAAGTGAAACTTCCACAATTGCGTTGACCTTGAACGAGGTGTCAATCGTCAGCTTGAAGGTGACCTGATAGCCGGTTGGCAGGGATGATACGCATCTGGTCTTGTCTGGATGGGGCCGGCCCTCGTTTGCGGAGGAGAGTGTGGCACAGGCGTTCGTCAAATCGGGGCCGGTGGAATTTGCGATGGTCACGTAGGCATTGGTCACCTCGCCCATGCCGTGGGTAATATCGAAGCCGGTGGCGCAGCCGAGCAAGGTGATGGCAGGCGGCGGGAGCGTTCCGGTGCTCGTCGGGGGGGGCATGGCGGTAACTGTTTCAGTGAAGGTGGGGGTTACGCTGAATGTCAATGCAGCCGACGGGCTGCCGGAGGGCGTGAAAGACGGCGTGACGGATGGCGGCGGCGGCAGCGTGGCGGATGTGGTGGGATAAATAATGTTCGGTGTAGGAGTGAGGATGATTGGCTGGCGCGAGGGGGTAATGTCGAACGGATTAGGTGCAGAGGTCACCCGGCCCAAATCGCCGCAAGCACCCAGCAGGAACGAAAGAAGGACAAAAAGCCCGATACACTTTTTCATAGTTCCTCCAACCGCATGTGCGCTCAATGTTGGTTATTCCTATTGGACATTTTTTCCAATTTTATGTGTTTAGAGTTGACCGCTATCAGTTTGCGTCTCCAGCTGCTTCACGTAATCGGGATCGTTGAAACGGCTCGGTGCAAATGCCTTTGCGTAAGAGGGGAGACCCATTCCGGTCACGTGCGCGGCCAGCAATTCGCCCACGGCACAGGCCGACATGATGCCATAGCCCGAAACCGCCCCGGCTGCGAACGCGCCTTCCACACCCAGCCGCCCAACCAGCGGCTTGTTGTCGCGCGTTTTGGTGTAATAACCGCCGTCTATTTGCGGGCGCGGCATTTTATCGAAATATTCTGCCAGGCGCGGCAACATGCGGGCCAGTCCGCGCAGGGTCACTTCGGGAAAATCTTCATCCATGGGCGGCGGCTCGATGGGCGGTGCGAGCCGCGTCTTATATTCCCACAGCATCACCAGCACTTGACTGTCTGTGCCGCCCTCCGGTCGTGCATGTGCGCCCGATGGGAAGGACTCCGTCAACCAACGCGTGGCGGGATCGCCCGCCAGTGCGGCGCGTTCCTCTTCGTTCCACGGCAGGGTTTGTTCATCGTCCCAGATCAGCAAGGGCGCCTCGCGTCCCACCGCGCCGAGCGGATCCTTGACCATCATCTTGAGGTGCAATTCGGTGAACACAGGAATCTCTACCCCAAACATGTTCCCGATTTCTTTGAGATGTGGCCCGGCGGCGTTGACGAAGATGGGCGAGGTGACGCGGCTTCCATCTACCAGCCAGACGCCGGTCACGCGGCCGTTTTCCACGTCCACGCCGGTGACCCGTGCCGATTCAAACCGGACCCCGAGGCTGCGGGCGCGCTTGAGCAGGGTCATGCCCAATGCGTGAGCGTCCAGCCATCCTGCCCGGCGGGCGTGCAGCGCTGCGGCCGCGTTCCCGGTGAGGTAGGGAAAGTGTTGGCGGATCAACTCCGGACCAAGAAGCAGGTC
>JAKANW010000711.1 GCA_021823555.1 Chloroflexota bacterium | reverse complement strand
CCCGATTACTGGCGCTGGAAATCCGCGCTGGAGGCGAATGGATTCGTCCCCGGCGATGTGGCATTGAACTGCTTCGGCTATCATCTTACACCCGCGGGAGCCATGTTCGAGGAAGGTTTGTGGGCAGTCGGCTGCGCCGTCATCCCAGGAGGAGTGGGCAACCAGGAAGGACAGGTGCGCGTTCTGCACGATTTGAAAGTCAACGCCTATGTGGGACTGCCTTCCTATTTGAAAGCCTTGATCGAAAAAGCCGCCGAACTCCATTTGGAATTGTTCGTTGAAAAAGCATTTTTCACCGCTGAACCTCTCCCGCCTTCCCTGCGCGCCTGGCTGAACGAACACGGAGTCCGTGTGGCGCGCCAGGGCTACGGTACCGCCGAATGCGGCAACCTGGGCTTCGAATGCGAACAGGAAAACGGCTGGCACCTGCCTGAAGACGCCATCGTTCAAGTTTGCGACATCAATAGCGGACAACCGCTTCCCCCCGGACAGAGCGGCGAGATTATCGTCACGCTCGACAACCCCGCCTACGCTCTGGTCCGCTTTGGCACCGGCGACCTATCCTCCCTGAACGTGGAGCCTTGTCTCTGCGGACGGAAATCGCCGCGCCTGATGGGCTGGCAGGGACGCGTCGGCGACGCTGTCAAAGTGCGCGGCATGTTCCTGCATCCGCGGCAGCTACGCGAGGTGATGGCGAATTTCCCGCAGGCGACGCGCTGGCAGGCGGTCATTTCCCGCCGTGAACACAAGGATTTTCTGACCTTGCACGTGGTCTGCCCGCCCGGAACTGACGTCCTTGCCATTACCCGCGCGGCACACGAAACCACCAAACTTCAATTGGAAGTCAAACCTGTGGCGGCGGAAAGCATTGCGCCTGACGCTCCTCCGATCCGCGACGAGCGGACGTGGGAGTGATCTTGCGCCTCACAATTGAAATGAGAACGGCGGCCTCCAACAGGAGGCCGCCGTTTTTGATTCTCGCTACGCAGACGTTTGGCGGTAATTATCGGTTCAACATCCCTTTGCCGCCAAATTTGCTGGCAGGTTTTCTCAGCCGCAGGGCATACCAGCCCATTCCCAGGCCGCCCAGCAGGAGCGCCACGCCGACGAAACCCATCAGCGGGAAGTTGCCGCCACCAGAAGGCGGATTTTCAACCGGCGCGGCCTGCACACTTTTTGACTGCGCGCCAAAATCCACCTCGGCGCGGTCACCGGCTTTTACGTTCAGCCGATAGGAAATTTGTGTAGTTGGATTGTAGCCTTCAGGAATGGCGACGCTGAGATTGAAGGTGCCTTCTGGCACATCGGTAAAGCAGGTGCGGACCGGCGCGCCATTGGCGTCCACAGTGTTGACGGTGCTTTCGGTTTTCGAGTATGCGCCGTTGATGTCGGTCACGCTCACCTGCCCGCCCGCCAGTCCCAACTCGGTGTCTTCACGCAGGGCGTTGCCGTTGAAGTCATCGTAGAGCAGGACGCAGATTTCGGTGGTGCCAGCAAACGGCGTGGGGGTGGGAGGCGCAACGGTCGGTGTCGGTGAGGGTCCTGGGGTGGGGGTGTACGCGGCCGGGCCGCCAATACCCAGCAGGAGTTGCATACCGGTGATGAGATTGGAGCAGTCAGGTTTCAACTGCGGATTCTGTCCGTATAACTGTTCCAGCGATACACCTGTTTTCAGCGAGATGCTGATGCAGTTGTCGCCCCCTTGAACGATATAGATGATGCGTCCATCGGGACCGGGCGTGGGCGTGGCAAACTGCGCCAGTTGTAGATTCGGCGAGGCTTGTGCGGGAAGCGTCAGCCCGAAAAAGGCCACGAGAGCCGCGACCAAACTCAAGGTCAGAAAGAAGCGTTTGTTCATCGTCGAGATTATACCAGCCGTAGAGAGGGCGCGACGCATATCATCCCCTTTTGGGACTGGCATACCCCTCTGATATAATTCCATCGCCGCAGGAGGTCTTATGTCACTAAATATCGTCATCGGCGCGCAGTGGGGCGATGAAGGCAAAGGGCGCATCGTGGATTATCTGGCCGCGGGGGCCGATTTTGTAGCACGCTACAACGGAGGCGATAACGCCGGCCATACCGTTACCGTTGGAAGCAAGATTTTCAAATTACATCTCGTCCCATCGGGCATTGTCCACCCACACACCATCGCGGTGATGGGCAACGGCATGGTCATCAACCCGCGCACGCTGATCGAAGAGATGACCGCCCTGCGCGGCGCGGGCGTGTCCATCGCGCCGCAACGCCTGCACATCTCGCCGGCCGCGCACCTCATCACACCCGCGCATCGGGCGCTCGATAACGCCAACGAAGCCGCACGTGGCAAAGGCAAGATCGGCACAACGGGACGCGGCATTGGTCCCGCCTACATGGACAAGGCCTCGCGTCACGGATTGCGGATGGCCGACCTGCTCGCGCCAGATTTTGCCGACCGTCTACGCGCCCACCTGCTCGAAGCCAATCGGACCTTGAGCCTGCTCGCCGCTCCCGAACTGGAAGTAGACGCTGAGATCGAATCCTATATCAACCAGACCTCGCGCCTCGCACTCTACATCCGTGACGTGGCGATGGAACTATCCCTTGCTCTCCAGCAGGGACAGACCCTTCTCGCCGAGGGCGCGCAAGGCACCCTGCTCGATATAGACCACGGAACCTATCCCTTCGTGACGAGTTCCACCACCGTCGCCCCCGCCGCGCTGACGGGGCTCGGTCTCGGCCTCAACGCCGCCCGCGATGCCCGCGTGATGGGCGTGACCAAAGCCTTCCAGACGCGCGTCGGTTCGGGGCCGTTTCCCACCGAGATTCAAGGGCAGGCCTCTGAACGTCTGCGCGGGACGGGTGCGAATCCCTGGGATGAGTTCGGCACCACCACAGGCCGTCCGCGCCGAGTCGGCTGGTTGGACGGAGTCCTGCTCCGTTACGCCGTCCGCGTCAACGGGTTGACCGATCTCATCATCACCAAACTGGATATTCTCTCC
>JAKANW010000710.1 GCA_021823555.1 Chloroflexota bacterium | reverse complement strand
ACAGAACTTCCACACCAAGAGCATCACCACCTCGCCCAAGGTCCGCATCAAGGGCGCGACGCACATCGAATTCGATGAACATCACGCGCTCACCATTGCCAAAGAAATCTTGAAGACCGCCATCGACAACTTCAAGAATCGCGGTGCAATCCAAATCCCCGACATCCGCGAAGACCTGATCCCCGGTTTCTCGAATGAATATATCAACTACATGCTGGGCGGATCGTACCGAGCCTCCTTCCGCCCGCTAAACGACGCCATTATGACGGGACGCATTCGCGGCGTGGCGGCCATCGTGGGCTGCAATAATCCGCGCAGCCAGCACGATTATTTGCATACGCACGTGGCGCGCGAACTGCTCAAACAGGATGTCCTGATCGTCGAGACGGGGTGCGGTGCAATTGCCGCGGCCAAACAGGGACTTCTGTTGGGAGAAGCCGGCCTGAATGAAGTCGGAAGCGGACTGCGCGAAATCTGCGAGACGGTCGGCATTCCGCCCATCCTGCACATGGGATCGTGCGTGGACAATTCCCGCATCCTGACCGTGCTCACACAGATGGTCGAAACCGGGGGCTTGGGCGATGACATTGATCAAATTCCCGCGGTTGGCCTTGCTCCCGAATGGATGAGCGAAAAAGCGTTGTCCATTGGCACGTATTGTGTGGCGTCCGGCGCGTACGTGATCTTCGGCGGCACGTCGCCCGTGGGCGGCATGCCCGGACGCGTGAACGACAGCGACATCGTTGCCAACTACATCAGTGAAGGCTGGGAAAAACTCTACGGCGGCAAACTAGAATTCATTCCCGATCCGCAAAAGATGATCGAAGCCACGCTGGCGCACATCGACAAGAAACGCGCGGCTCTTGGCCTGCCCGCCTGGGAACCAAACAAGTTTGGCCGCAGCGGCGACGCGAGAATGCGAGAACTGGAAGCGCTGCCTCTGGAGCAGAAACGCGAAGCCATTTACGGCTTGGCGGCGGACTAGGAGACTAAACCATGTCACGTTACATTGCAACCCGAGCCATGCGCGGCGCGAGCGCCATTGTCACCGAAGCCGAACTAATGCTCGGCAAAGCGCTAACCGAAAAGGGTCCCGAAACGCCCGTATCCTTCCCGAACACCGCCTATTACCTCCCCACCATCCTCGGCATGACCGGACGCGCGGTGGAGAAAATTGGCGATCTCAAACCCGTGATGGAGCAGGCGCGCTCCATGCTGCATCCTATTCCGTCCAACGCCAAGTGGACACCTTACCTTGGTGAAACGCTCGACAGCGGCATGGCAACCCTGCTCGCGGCGGAAACCATCGAAGCGGTGCGTTTCGTGTACGGACTTCAACCCGAACCCATGCCCGGATTTCATCTAGCAGGCGGAACCTCCTTTACCAGTCCCGACGCCAATGGTGGCGACGGCGGGAAAATGGACGGCCACCTCAACGGCCCGATCGATGACATCCAGCTCCGTTCGTGGGGCATTCAATTGGTGGATGGCCGCATGCCCGGTTTCGCAGCCATCGTCGGATGCGCCAAATCCAACGAAGTTGCGGTCAAAATCGTACGCGAACTGCAACGCCGCAACATCCTGACCTTCCTCTCTGGCAACGTCAATGGACGCAGCATCATCCACCAGTTGCAGGAAGAAGGCGTGGAATTAGGATACGACACCTACACCGTCCCATTTGGAACAGACACTCTGAGCGCTATCTACGCCCTCGGCTTTGCTACCCGCTCTGCCTTGACCTTTGGCGGGCTCAAGCCGGGACAGTCGCGCGAGATCCTGCTTTACAACAAGGACCGCGTCTTCGCCTTCGTGCTGGCTCTCGGCGAAGTAGATGACCTGAAATATGCGGCCGCGGCCGGCGCCATCAACTTCGGCTTCCCGGTCATCGCCGACACAGTCATTCCTGAAATCCTGCCCACCGGCGTGACCACTTACGAGCACGTCGTATCCATGCCGTTCAACCAAATCGACGGCAAGGATGATCTCGAAAAGGCCGAGCGCCTGGTCCAAAAATGTATCGAGGTGCGCGGCGTGAAGGTCAAGGTTTCGAACGTGGACGTCCCTGTCCCGTACGGCTCCGCTTTCGAAGGCGAAGTGGTTCGCAAAGCCGATCTGCGCGTGGAATTCGGCGGCAAGTACTCACGCTGCTTTGAATACCTGCACATGGCCAAGCTGGACGAAGTCACCGACGGCAAGATCGAAGTAGTCGGTCCCGACTTTTCGCAGATTCCCGCACAAGGCCACATAGACTTGGGTATCATCATCAAGGTGGCCGGACGCCAGATGCAGCAAGATTTCGAACCGGTGCTGGAACGGCAGGTCCACTATTTCGTCAATGGTGCGAGCGGCATCCAGCACGTCGGTCAACGCGACATCGCCTGGATCCGCATCTCGAACGCCGCGGCAGATAAGGGCTTTAACCTTGGGCACCTCGGCAAGATCCTGCACGCCCGCTTCCACGAGGACTTCGGTGCCATCGTAGACAAGGTGCAGGTGACAATTGTCACCGACCCGGCGCTCCATGCCGAATGGCTGGAGAAGGCCCGCGCCGCCTACGACTTCCGCAACAAGCGTCTCGCCGACCTGACCGACAACAAAGTGGACGAGTTCTACTCGTGCACGCTTTGTCAATCGTTTGCGCCGAACCACGTCTGCGTGGTCTCGCCCGAACGCCTCGGGTTGTGCGGTGCGTACAATTGGCTGGACTGCAAAGCCTCGTTCAGCATCAACCCCACAGGACCGAACCAGCCCATCAAACTCGGAAAGCAACTCGACGATAAAAAAGGCTACTGGCAGGGGACAAATGATTACGCCAAGATCGGTTCGCACGGTGTGGTGCAGGAAGTCTCGATGTACTCCATCATGGAAAACCCGATGACCGCCTGCGGCTGCTTCGAGTGCATCGTCATGCTCATCCCCGAAGCCAACGGTGTAATGGTGGTCTCGCGCGAGGATACTTCCATGACGCCCGCAGGCATGACCT
>JAKANW010000709.1 GCA_021823555.1 Chloroflexota bacterium | reverse complement strand
GCCTGTGTCATGCCGCTCTCTTCCAGCGGCATCCTGAACCGCTCCCCGGAACGGCAAATGGGATTGCGACACCGCGCCGCGCTGGGTATTTCGGAAGTTAGCGATGCTGTCGCGGTCGTTGTTTCTGAAGAGACCGGTTCGATCTCGATCGCTCATTCCGGGCGAATGATCCGCCGACTTGACCCCGAACGGCTGGAGAATATCCTGACAGCCTTCTTTCGCCCAAACGGCAGTAGCCGGCCGGCGAATCTGTTCGCACGTTTATTCCCGCGTAAGGATGACTGAGTGATGCGCGCTTTTGGCACCAACCTGCGAACCTTGCTGTGGGCCCTTGTACTGGCTTTGGCTGTCTGGGTGGCAGCCGTCACGGCTGCCGATCCAGACGAAGTGCACACCTTGCCTGCTCCTATTGCGCTTGAGGTGATAGGACAGGACCCAAGCTTGGTGATCAGCGCGAGCTATCCAAAGACAGTGGAAGTGACCCTGCGCGCCCCCGCCTCCGTCTGGCAGCGCATCAACTCGGACCCAACCAGCGTGCGCGCCATCCTCGACCTCTCCGGCCTGGGCAGCGGTGCGCACACCGTGGACATTCAAATCCAAGTCAATGAGCGGCCAGTGCGGATCGTCTCAGCCGTGCCGAACGCGGTGACGCTATCCCTGGAGCCGCTTGCCACCCGCACTCTGTCCATTGACCTTAGCCTGGTCGGGCAGCCTGCCATCGGGTACCAGGCTGGAGACGCGAGCATGGACCCGGTGGAAGTCGTGGTGGCGGGAGCCGAACCTGATATCCAGAAAGTGGCGCGGGCGCGCGTGTCTGTCAGGGTGGATGGGATTCGTGAAAATGTTGACCAGTCCCTGCCAGTGGAGGTCCTGGATGCCAATGGGCAGATCGTTGCCGGCCTGAGCGTTTCGCCGTCAACTGTCCATGTGAGCGTACCGATCAGCCAGCAGGGTGGTTACCGTGACCTGGCAGTGAAAGTGGTGGTACACGGACAGGTGGCCAGCGGATACCGGCTGGCCAACATCTCGGTCTTTCCGCCCGTCGTTACGGTATATTCGTCTGACCCAACCGTTGTCAGCGCCCTGCCCGGCGTGGTCGAGACGCAGCCGCTCGACCTGGAGAACGCCAGCGATGCCATCACCACCCGGCTTGGCCTTAACCTGCCAGCCGATGTCTCGGTGGTTGGAGAGCAGACAGTGCTGATCCAGGCAGGCATCTCACCGATCACCAGCAGCCTGACCTTATCCGGTGAGTTGGTGCAAGTGACGGGACTGCCCGAAGGGATAACTGCCCAGATATCGCCTCTCACTGTGGATGTGATCGTCTCCGGGCCATTGCCGACACTGGATACACTGACGCGCCAGGATGTACAAGTGACCGTGGATGTGACCGGCCTGGCGGCTGGTACGCACCAGTTGACGCCGAAGGTAGAGATCCTGATCGGCAACGTGACGGTTGAATCCATTTTGCCTGGCACTATCGAAGTGATCCTGACCGAAGGCTCCCCGCCTACCGTTACCCCGACCATCAGGCCTTAAGAGTAAACGCCGGCGGGTTCCCAAAACTTCGCCGGATTTGGAAACAATAAACGATTATGCCGAAACCTATTATCGCCCTGGTGGGCCGTCCCAACGTGGGCAAAAGCACCTTTTTCAATCGTCTGGCAGGCGAGCGCCTGGCCATTGTGGACGATACTCCCGGCACCACGCGTGACCGGTTGTTTGCTTCGTCCGAGTGGAATGGCCGCGCCTTCAATATCGTGGATACGGGCGGCATTGACCCAACGCATGGCGGCAAGTCGCCGCTCTCGGTTGGCTCGGCTGAATTCATCCAGCAGATCCGTGAGCAGGCCCTGACTGCCATCAGCAATGCCGACGCGGTGCTGTTCCTGACCGATGGCGAGGCAGGCGTCACTGCGCCCGACCGTGAAGTGGCCGAGATCCTGCGCCGTTCGCAGAAGAAATTGCCGGATGGCAGCTTCTGGCCGCCGATCTTCCTGGTGGTCAATAAGTGCGAGAGCGCTGAGCGCCGCGCTGAAGCCAGCCAGTTTTACGAGCTGGGACTCGGCGACCCGTATCCGATCTCCTCTTTACATGGGACGGACACCGGCGACCTGCTGGATGACTTAGTGGCCTCCTTCCCGTCTCAGGCCGCGGACGAGGAGGATGATTCCGTTAAAATTGCCCTGGTCGGCAAGCCGAACGCGGGCAAGTCCAGCCTGCTCAACCGTTTGGTGGGGCAGGAACGCGCCATTGTCAGTCCCATTCCCGGTACAACCCGCGATGCCGTGGATACCAAGTTCGAATTCGATGAGGTGGAGATTACGCTCATTGACACGGCGGGCATCCGTCGGCGGGGAAAGATCGAGCCGGGCGTCGAGCAGTTCAGCGTGTTGCGTTCGTTCAAAGCCATCGAGCGCGCCGATGTCGTGCTCCTGATGATAGATGCTACGACCGGCATCACTGCGCAGGACGCGCACATCGCAGGCTACATTTTGGAAGAATGGAAGTCGTGTGTGGTGCTGGTCAACAAATGGGACCTGGTTGAAAAGAATACGTACAGCATGGGCGAGTTCACGCGCAAGATCCGCGCGGACCTGAACTTTATGGACTATGTCCCGATCCTGTTCATCTCAGCCAAGTCTGGCCAGAGGGTGGACCAGGTGTTGCCGCTGGCGCTGCGGGTTCAGGAGGAGCGCCTGGCGCGCCTGACGACCTCCAAGATCAACCAGGTCTTGCAGAACGCGCAAGACATGCATGCCCATCCCTCGAAAGCGGGACGCGCGCTTAAGATATTCTATGGAACACAGGTACGTTCTGATCCGCCGACGTTCATGATCTATGTCAATGACCCCAAGCTGATGCACTTTAGTTATCTGAGATACCTGGAAAATAAGATCCGCGCCGAATATGGATTCCTAGGAACGCCCATTCGGATCGTGACCAAGGGCCGCAGGGAATGAGGGTTTTAGTATCAATCCTA
>JAKANW010000708.1 GCA_021823555.1 Chloroflexota bacterium | reverse complement strand
CGTGCATTTCGAGCGGCAGCGACTACACCATCGCGGACCTGATCTCGTACAACCTCAAGCATCTCCCGAACGTGCAATACGTGAAGATTTTCGACCAGTTCGGTCAGACGCGTGACCCAAGCGGGGCCGGTGACTCCGAACCGCTCTGCCTCGACCCATCGTTCACTCCGTCGCCCACGGTCACCGTTTCGCCAACCAACACGCTGTCGCCCACACTCACGCGTACCCCAACGAATACGCCTACCCCCACGCGCACTGTCACACCGACGCGCACGCCGCTGCCCACCGCAACTCCGCTCTACACGCTGCTAAAGGTCTACTTCGTCGATAAGACACGTTACGACGCGGGCACGCCTCCCTACGAAGTAAATGGCGTCCGCTATGCCGCCTCGAATTTGAATTTCCTACAGTTCGTGCTGAACGAATATTTCAAAGGCCCCGGTTACACCGAATATTACACGTACAAATGGCGCGCGCTTTACAACGGTTTCACCGGCTACTCCAAAGTGGACTTTCACGACGGCGGCGCGTTCATCTATCTCACCGGAACCTGTGACCGCGCCGGCGCCGCCTACACCATCGCCGACCTGCTGACGTTGAACATGAAGCAATTCCCGTATGTGACCTACGTGAAGATCTTCGACGAGAATGGTTCCACCGAATTTCCCGACGGCGGGGTGGATTCGATTCCGGCCTGTTTGAAACCCTGATGCACCCCTCGGTTTTGCGAAGGAACCGGGGGGCTGTGTCCCCTACTGCAAATCGTACAAATACAAATACACGGACGTACCGGGCACGCGGTATTCGCGCAATTCCCTTCCGATCGAATTCAAATAATTCAAAATGTAGTCGCGCTCATTGAAGTTGCCGTTCTCGTAGACGTGCGAGAACAGGAACCAGACACGGGCGTGTCCGCGTAACGCGTTCAACTCGGCGTGATACGCGGCGGGATCATCGTGATGGTCCTGGCCGATGATGAAGTCAGACATGGACATGCCGTACTTCGGCCCATAGTAGCGGACGGCGTGTGCGGCCCAGTAATAAACATAGACCAGGTCGCCGGGCTTGCGATAATCGCGCAGGTATTGCATCGTCGGGCGGATGTGCTCCTGGTATTTGGGCGCGAGGAAATTTTCGGTGGAGGCGGCCAGCGGGCCGAAAAGCAAATATCCCGCCAGCAGAACGCGTGCGGTCCACGCCAGCCAGGCGGACGGAAGCCAGCCCGCGGCGGCCTCGATCCCCTCGGCGAGGAGCAGGATCAGGATCGGGCTGAGGAAAAGGATCATGCGGCCCGCGAACGGGTAGAGGGTCAGGAAAGAGGCGAGCAGGGAGAAGAAAAAAGTCAGGAGCAGCAACAGCCCAAAGCGCGGGAGTCGCCGTGTCAAGGCGATGAATCCGATCAAAAAGAAAAGCGCGGCGAGCGCGTAGATCATTCGCAGGCCGAGCAAGTCGTGGAAGGGCGCGTGGAGGGCGTTGACCAGCCACGTCAGTGCGGAGGCGCTGTGGGGCAGGAAGCCTACTGCCCAGTAGTCGAGGAAAAATTGGTGTGTGGAAAGTTGGCGCAGGTTGACGAAGTACAGCACACCGAGGCTGAGCATCCAGACGGCGGCGAGGACAAGCAGTGTGATGATCTGCTGTTTGTTTTTAGCGCGCGCCGCGGGGATGAACAGCGCCAAGCCGAGCGCGGCCACGATGAACAGCGCCGGATGCGAGAACCACATAGCCAGAATGCCCGCGCCCGTGAGCAACACCGCATCTCTTGGCTTGAGTTGGGCTTGTGCGTAGGTTAGATACAGCAGGCACAGGCCGAGCGCGATGGCGACGTCGGAAGAATATTGTTTGACTTCCGAGGCGTAGTAGACCAACGCAGGTGCGACCGCGAACAACGCCAGTGCCAGCATCCCCGCGAAGGGTTTGGCAACCTGGCGCATGAGGAGGAACATCGCCGCGAGCGCAAAAAGTCCGGCCGCGAGGGGAAAGAGGCGCAGGGCGTATTCGGATGTGCCGAGGATCAGTGTGATGGATTTTTGCAGGAGCAGAAAGCCGATAGGCGCGCCCTGATTATTGTCGAGCGGTTGGAAGAGCCCCGCGAAGTTTCTCCCCAAAATATTGTTGGCAAGCATCGCCTCGTCCAGCCAGAGTGAGCGGTCGGTGAGGTATTGACGCAGGCGCAGGATGACTCCCGCCAGCACAAGGGCGAGACCGATCCAGTCGCGCGGGGCGAGGCGGCGAAAACTTTTCATGAAGGGAAATGTGTGGAGCGCAGATTTTTAACGCAAAGACGCCAAGTCGCAAAGCTCAATTTGTTTTTTGCGTCTTTGTGACTTGGCGTTGATGTTTGGAGTTAGCAGGCTTCTTCCACGACTTTGATCACGTCGGGTTTGTTGGGAATGATGCACAGGAACTCGAACGGTTCGTCGCCGATGTTATCGTAGAAATGGATTACACCTTCGGGAATGAAGACCACGTCCCCGGCGTTGACCTCGTATTCTTCGCCGCCGATGCCGATGCGCGCGTGCCCGCGCAGCACATATTGCTCGTGCTCCACCGTGTTGGTATGACGCGGCATCCCGCCGCCGGGCTTCATGGCGAATTTGCGCAATGCGAAGTTGGGACCTTCCTGCGCCGAGATCAGCACCTGAATGGTGGTGTCCTTCCCGGCGGCCACATTGTTCTTGACAACATCTTCAGCATGTTTGACGGACATTTCATTTCTCCTTCAATTCTACTTTGCCGGCTCTCACATGCCACACCTTCGCGCTTTCCACAAACTCTGGCGTGAACATGTGCAGGTCGGTGGCGGTGAGCAGTGATTGTTCGGTCACATCGAGATATTTCAACAGGTCGGCGCGGCGGTGCAGGTCAAGCTCGGCCATCACCTCGTCCAGCAGGATGACCGGCCACTGTCCGGTGCGCGCCTGAATCCACGAGACCTCCGCCAGCTTAAGCGAGAGCAGCGTGGTGCGGATCTGTCCGCGCGAGCCG
>JAKANW010000707.1 GCA_021823555.1 Chloroflexota bacterium | reverse complement strand
CCCACATGGATGAGATCGGCTTGATCGTCAGTCACATTGACGGGAACGGCTTTGTGCGCTTCGCGCCCATCGGGACCGTGTTTGGCAGGTACCTGCTGGGCGGCCGCGTCCGCTTTCTAAACGGGACCCAGGGCCTGGTCGGGTATGACCGCCTGGAGAAGTTCATGGAAACACCGTCGGCAGATAAGATATTCCTGGATGTCGGCGCGACCAGCCCAAAGGATTGTCCTGTTAAAATCGGCGATGTGGCTGCCTTTGAACAGCCATTCATTGACCTTGGTCGGCGCGTGGTTGCCAAGTCGCTGGATAATCGCGCCGGTGTGCTGGTAACCATCGAAGCGCTGCGGGCGCTGAAGTCCACGCCCAACGAAGTCTACTTCGTCTTTACCGCGCAAGAGGAGGTTGGTTCGCGCGGCGCGGTCACGGCTGCCTTCGGCCTCGAGCCGGAGATCGCCATCGCCGTGGATGTGACTCCGGCGGGAGATACACCTGACGCTCACAAACTTGAAGTGGCGCTGGGCAAAGGCCCGGCCGTCAAGATCCGCGACGTAGGCATGTTGGCGGACCCGAATGTGGTGGCGTGGATGACGCGCACAGCCGAGAAGGCGCGCATCCCCTATCAGCGCGAAGTGCTCACCGTGGGCAGCACCGACGCGATGCCCATCCAGGTCTCCCGTGCGGGCGTGTTGGCGGGTGCGTTGTCTGTGCCTGTGCGCTATGTGCATTCGCCGTCTGAAATGGTGGATATGGATGATGTTCAAAATGCCGTCAAGCTGCTGGCGGCCCTGCTCAAATCGCCGGTCAAATTGGGATGATACGCCGTTTTCTGTTTTTTGCTTTTAGTATCCTCCTCACTGCCTGTGGGGCGCTCTCGCCTCTGTCTCCCGCCACCCAGCCTGTCCCCGTTACCGAAACATTTTCCCCGCCCACACCCCAGGCGACCGCTTCGCCGACCGGTTCGCCTGGGCGTGTTTTGCGCATCTGGCTGCCGGTGCAGTTCGACCCGGGCGCCGAGACTCCCGCTGCCGCGATCCTGAATGAGCGGCTGGGGATTTTTGTCGCCTCGCACCCGGGGCTTCGACTCGACATTCGTCTCAAGGGTGGTGACAAGGCTGCCAGCCTGCAGGATACCCTTTCTTTCACTCATGATGCAGCCCCGGATATACTGCCTGACCTGGTGGCTCTGCAGCGTACCGATCTCGAAGCCGCGGCGTTAAAGGGTATCCTGCACCCGCTGGATGGCCTGACCACTTTGCTGGCTGACCCGGACTGGTATTCGTATGCGCGCCAATCCGGTCACGTTCAGAATGCCACCTACGGCCTGCCCTTTGCCGGAGACGCTTTGGTGCTGCTCTATCGCCCGGCTCAATTCGAAAGTGCACCTGTCGCCTGGCAGGACCTGGCAGCCAAACATCCTTCACTGGCTTTTGCCAGCGATGATCCGAACGCCTTGTTCCTGATGAACCTGTACATATCCACCGGCGCTTCGCTGCTGGACGACACCAACCATCCCACGCTGAACGCGGCCATGCTGGCAAGTGCTCTTAATCAGATGACTGCTTTTAAATTGATTCCCCTCCAGGGGGATGCTGCTGTCCTGAATGCTTTTCGCGATGGCCGCACAGACCTGGCCGTCACCTGGGCTTCCCGCCTCATCTCTGACCCCGTGCCTGGTTCCGCCATGTTACCGTTACCAGGCCTGTCAGGGACTCCGTGGACGCTGGCATCCGGATGGGAGTGGGCATTGGCCGGGTCAGACCCGCAGAACCAGGCCCTGGCCACCGAACTGGCCGAGTGGCTGGTGGCTGACGATTTTCTGTCCGACTGGACGAAGGCCGCCGGTTACCTGCCGCCGCGCTCGACCGCTCTTAATCGTTGGCCTGACCCAACCGCGTGGGATGCGGTTTCCCAATCCATGCAGGGGATGCCCTCCGCTGATATTTTGACCGCGTTGGGACCGGTCCTGCACGATGCGCTGGGCCGCGTCTTGAAGGGCGAGCAGGTCCAGGCTGTGGCGGATAGCGCAGCGCAGTCACTGAAATAGGCGTGTTATTTTTTCTCTTCTTCTTTTTCTTCCCCTTCTTCCTTTTTGGGCATCCCGGACATGAGGAAAGCGATACCTGCGCCCAGGGCAAAGGTCCCGGCAGAACCGGCGCTGGCAAAATCGGTCAGGCCGATGAGCAGGCCGAAAAGTCCGAGCGCCAGGGCGATCTGCAATTGCCAAACGGCCTTTTTATAGGCGTCCAAAACAAAACGCCCGATCCCGAAGCCGAAGACCAGGAAACCGAGGGCGCGGGTCAGAAAACCGAGGACGCTGAAAATATCGAAAACGACGGTGGGCATATTCTCTCCTTGAACTGATTTGGTTTAGAGCCAGGCCCAGAGCATCCACAGGCCTGTCATCACAATACCGATCCCGATCAGGGCCGCCACGGACCAGCCCCAACCGGTCATCCACGCCTTGGTGGAGTCGAACGCCGCCCTGCGGTCGCGCAAACGCCAGTATTCCGCGCCGAACAGTCCGAGCGGCGAGGCCAACAGGCCGACCAGCGGCGTGAGAAAAACGCTGGCGATGATCCCTGCTGCGAAGCTCAACAGGATCGAACTCCAGGGAACCTTTCTATCACGCATGTGGTGGGCGATGATGATGTTATCCACGAAACTGCCGCCGATCATGAGCAGCGTGATAAGGGCGAACAGGAACCAGTCAATGAAGGCCATTTTACCCAGGCTGGCCTCGATGAGGGCATAGGCCAATGTTCCCAGCCACATCACGATCAGGCCGGGAAAGATCGGGAAGAACAACCCTGCCAGACCGACGAGCAGCACGAACAGCGTCAATGTCTGCAAAATGACTTGCAGGAGGAGGTCAAGTTCGGGAGGCATGGGTCTCGACTGTGGACGGTGGACAATGAACCGTCCTTCACCGTCCACGGTCTATCGTCTACGGTCTGATTATATCAACCCCGCCTATACACGGGCGTA
>JAKANW010000706.1 GCA_021823555.1 Chloroflexota bacterium | reverse complement strand
GCCTCTACCCCAACGGCGTAATTGCTGAAATCCTTGCGCCTGCAGACGATCCAAGGTGCTCTGGCTGGGAACCAGCGTGAGTTTGCCCGCATTATGAAAGGCGCGCAAATAAATTCTCGCCCCATAGCCCAGCAGGGGCAACCCGTAATGTGCGGCATACTGATCAAAATTGGTATGGAAGCTGGTTACCACGGGAATGTGCAGACGCCGTGCAGCAATGAGGGCGGCGAGCCCCAAAGGACCTTCCGTGGCGACATGGACGATCTCGCTGCCCCAATCCCGCAGGCAGCGCTGCAGGGTAGCAGGAGTGGCATACCCGAGGCGCACCTGGCGGTAGAAAAAAAGGGGCAGTGCGGACACGAGACCCGAACTCTGGGATTCCTCCGCCTGTCGTGGACGGATGATGGTGACGTCGTGACCTCGGGCCCGCAAGGCCTCGACGGCGCGTCCCAGGGTGATGGCCACTCCATTGATCTCGGGCGGGTAGGTCTCCGTGACCAAGGTAATCCGCATCGCGGTTTCCGTCATACGCCACTGGTCCCGGGCGGGAACCGGATAACCGCGAGCCGCGTGCCCACCAGGATCGCCAGCACCGCCGCCATGCTGAGCAGTTCCCGCCAGTCTATGCGGCTATACAAACCGACAAAGACCTTACGCAGCGAAAAGGTGATCCCGACATCCGACAGTACCTGCCCATACCGGCGCAAGGTGCGCCCAACAAGCCACTGTGAGAAAGGTTTCTTACCCATGGACGGGCGAGGCCGAGCGTTACCACCCTACTGCTCTGTGGCAAGCCCTTCCCGGTCTATGTTCTGTTCGGCGGCGAGCCAACAGGCTTCCGCCTGGCCCTCCGGAAATCCTTTCTGTTCCGCCAGAAAATAAGCGGCCTCGGCGATCCGGTGATGCCGCAGTTCAGGGTCACTCGCCATCGGCGCGGCTATGGAAGCAGGCATTTCGGTGAGCGGAACAGGACTGAACGGGACTTCTTCATGGCTATCCGATGGTTCGTGTATGGAGCTCATGGCATTCTCCTGAATATCCGTGGATGGGCGACACCAACGTGTCATCGTGAATCATACAGACCGAATGTGACAGTTTCGTGAACGTCTGCTGGAATACTGACCTGCGTATAGGCATCCCCACCGCAACCCCCTCCCCGCTGCCTCGGAGTCAAAGTCAAGGAAGGGTCTCGGTTGGTCTGATGTGGACCTAGTGCATGTCTTCGCACGTTTGCGGCTATAATACCGGCGCAAAATATCCTCAACCTCGACCTGACCAGGGGGTTTCCATGCCGCCGCACACTGCGCCGAAGAATGCTGAGGAGCCGCTCGGTGTCTCCTGCCGCGCCATTTTTATTTCCGATCTTCATTTGGGCACGCGAGGCTGCCAGGCGGAGTCTTTGCTCTCCTTTCTGCGTCATTATCACTGCGAATACCTGTATCTAGTGGGAGATATCATCGACCTCTGGCAACTCAAGCGCCGCTGGTACTGGCCGCCCGCGCACAATACTGTGGTGCAAAAGATCCTTCGTCTCGCCCGCCATGGGGTGCAGGTACGCTATGTACGGGGCAACCATGACCCGGTTTTTGAAATGCTTTCCGATCTCGTCCCTGTAGAGGGGGAGCGTATTCTGCTGGGAGATATCCAGATCGTGGGCAGTTGCGTTCACGAGACCGCCGACGGCCGCCGCCTATGGGTGATCCATGGGGATCAATTCGATGTGACCATGCGATATGCCCCCTGGCTTACCCGGCTCGGGGATCACGGCTATACGCTGCTCCTTTTCATCAACCGCCGGTATCAATGGGCGGTACGCCGTATCGGTCTGCATAGCCGCTGGTCCCTGAGCGCGACCATCAAGCGCCGCGTCAAACAGGCGGTGCAGTTCATTGGCGACTATGAACAGGTCTTGGCACAAGCCTGCCGCCGGGAGGGCTACGAGGGGGTCATCTGCGGCCATATTCATCATGCGGAGATCAAGGAAATCGAAGGCATCCTGTATCATAACGACGGCGACTGGGTGGAGAGTTGTACGGCGCTCGTGGAACACGCAACGGGGCGCCTGGAACTGGTGCGCTGGGATGGGGATTCCCAGGTCTCCCTGCGCTGAAAGTGTGGAGAAACCACGCCAGCAAAATCCCAGAGTAAGCCAGAAGAAAGACGAAGGCCGGGAGGCGAAAATTGAGCCCCTAAATATCATGGGCTTACTTGCAGCCATTGGCGGCGCCACGGCATCCGGTGTCAAAATGCGTGGGAAGTGCGCAATACCGGCGCTGGCCAAGATACAATTTTGGCAACGCTGGCCCGCGACGCGCTGAGCGAGCGACAGGTGAAGCTGATCCAAAGACTACTCGATGGCTTTGAAGTCAAGTTCACCAGCCGCAAATGGGCGGCGATTGCCAAATGTTCGCCGAACACAGCGTTGCGCGACATCTTGGCAAGGAGACCCAGATGGAAGTCGCACACCTCCATCAAAAACAACCGACCACCCACTGGAGCGTCAGCGAGGCCGCTCTCGAACGCTGGAGTTGCGAGAGGATTGGCCCGAAGTTCCTGAAAACCTGCGGCCGGTGCTCTGCGTAAAAAAAGCGGCGGGGTACTTTGCCCAGGAATTGCTGCAAGTACCCTCCCATGAAGGCTTGGCGAGGCTACTAGAGGAAGGCGCGAGAAAGCTACGGGACGCGGAAATTGCACCGAGAGCGGGGCTTGGCAGGAACCCGCGCAAACGCGTCGGAATCGTCGCCGATAGGCAAGAAAAAACCCCAACCGAGAACGGTTGGGGTTTCGTGATTGGTGGAGGCGGCGGGAATTGAACCCGCGTCCGCAGTACCTAGACCACCGGATCTACATGCGTAGTTTGTCTTTTGGCTTTAACCGCGCCGCCCTCCGACAGACAGGATGACGACATGGCGATTCTGCTTTAATTTAGCACGCATCCCACAGACTAGAATGCGCACGATTCCGTGTTTCATGACCCTCCGCGCG
>JAKANW010000705.1 GCA_021823555.1 Chloroflexota bacterium | reverse complement strand
CACTGACCACAGGCAGGGACTTATCCCCGGCGAAGGCTGGCACAAACTGACGGGCCGAACGCGCCGCATGTCCGCATTCACCGACCAGGATCTTTTTAGCGTTCAAACGGTGCGCCTCTCCGACAAGTTTTTCAATCACACGTTCCAGGATCCAGTCATTGTAGAACAGGCCATAATTGATGCCGTCAAAATATTGCGAACCGATGGTCCAGGATGTCCCGGCGGCGTGAAGTGCGGCGGCATTGCCCATCAGGGTATCCGCTTCCATCAAGTAATCGCTGACTGCGGGGAAGAAAATATATTCGGCTTCCTTCTGATCCACAGGGAAGTTGATCTCGGTCCCCTTCATGTCGCGCAACTCATCCTGCAAAAACTCGAGGTTGTCCAGCAGGGCGGGGAGTGGAATCGCCGATGTGTTTCCGGTTGCGCCCTCCAATTGCTCGCGCACTGAAACGACCAGCCCCTTGGGCGCGATGCCCGACTCGCTCAGGACATAGCGCCCAAGGTGCGTGATCAAACCGTGGTCGACGCCCATTGGACATTCCAACGTGCACCTGCGGCAGGCCATGCAGCGATAAAAACACTCGGCCATCTCGTCAATTTTTGCTTCACTGAGCGATTCACCACCCAGCCAACGCGAGCGCAACTGACCGCCGGTTGTGAAATATTGGCGGTACACATCCAGAAGCAGATGCGTGCGGTAACAGGGAATATCCCGAGCTTCCTCTGAAGCCTGGTACACCTGGCAGCTTGCCGCACACCGTCCGCACTTGGCGCTGGTGGCGGCAAATAATTCAACGATGAATCGATAGTTGCTGTTTTGCAGGATGGCGGCAAATGCCTTTAGGAACTTTTCTGCCCGGTTGCCGCTATCGCCGACAGGCTCTACGTGATAGGAATATTGACTTTGCAGTTTCAGAGAATTCTTTTGGGTTGGAGTGTCTGCCATGATGCGCCTATCTCGGATTTAAAAAACCACAGCGGTAACATAAAGCAAATCGACTGTCAGCCTGGACAGTCAATTTGCTTTCATTATAGGGAGTTTACGAGGTTGAATGTCTAAGACTTGTTTTAAGTGGGCTAAGAAAAGTCTTAAGCAAAGGAGTAAAATGAATATATGCAAAAGGTTGCTGAGTGGATTGATATCGAAGTCCCATGCGAGGAAGTTTTCGAGACGGTGTCCAATGTCGAGCGGCGCATGCAGCTCAGCCCATTATGGGGCCTAAGTCTGTTGCTCGAAGTGTCACCCACCTATCCGAAGCCGGGCAGCAGCTATCGGGTCCGCGTGACCGATGCGCCTTTTGGGATTGCAGGCGGGACATCCAACGCCGTGCAAAGCGCTTTCACGGGACTCGCACACGTCATCTCTTTGAAAATGGGACATACCGCTTCGAGCGTGGACGATCGGCCTGTCTCCGTTACCGGGAAAGAGTCATCCCCTGAAGAGGAGCAACCGCAAAAGGCTGTCGTCGAAAAGGAACAGGAATATTTTGTCTCCGATTATGAGCCCCCTCATAAGTTCAGCTACTACCTGGATGCCGATTGCAAGACCATAATCACCTGGCGCCTCCAGAGCATCTCCCGAGGCACCCGTATCAATTACGAAGAAGTGTTTTGCGATGAAAACACAAGTGGGGAGGATTTCCTCCCCACCGTGCACCATGTGATTCACGAATGGCTGATCAATATCAAGCGTTATAGCGAATTGCGAGGTAGTCGAGGCCGCCTGTTTGTAAAGTGGTTCCTCGACCGCTTTTTTCTGAAACTGCGCCCCGACCAACGCCGCACTGTGTTGTTGATATTGTTCATGCAGAGCATCACAATCGTTACATTTCTACTTGCGGCAATCGGGCTTGGGATCGCGAGTCTCTTGTTTTAGCTTTACCCTTTCGGCTCGTAACAACAACGGAAACCGGTGTCATCACTGCGGTGCATGGGAGCGGCCCAGCTTCGATAGGCGCAGCGCGCCTGGAAGCGTGACTCGCGCCACGATCCGCCGCGGATGACCGATTTGCCCACCGAGGCCTCGTCTGATTCAGGCATGGAGGTGCAGCCCGTTTCGATCAGCTTCGGAAGCAGGTTCTGGTCGTGCAGATCATAGACGTGGGCCTCACGGCCGTCCGCTGGGTCGTAGGGATACGGTCCGAACAGGGAGGAGCACCATTCCTGTACGTTCCCACCCATATCAGCCACCCCATAAGGACTGTCTCCTTGCGGGGAAAACTTCCCAACCGGGGAGGTCCCGTTAAGTTTTTCCTCGTCAATATTGCAAGCGCCTTTTTTCCATTCATTGCCCCACGAATACAAGCGGACTTCAGGTCCGCGAGCCGCCTTTTCCCATTCCGGTTCGGTGGGCAGGCGGACCGGCAGGCCAGTACTCTGCGCAGCCCAGGCGCAAAAAGCAATGGCGTCATAGTACGAGACGCCCACGACCGGGTGATCTGCTTTCTCCGCAGGGAAGGAGCCGTTTGCCCAGAACAAGGGAGCGCGATGCCCCGTCTCGCGCATGAATTGTTCGTATTGCGTATTCGTGACCGGATGGCGCATGATGAAGTAATCGGTTACTCTCAAAAGTTGCGCAGGCATCTCGTCCTCATGGGCCTTTGGATCATGACCCCGGTTGCTGCCCATGGTAAAGTCGGAAGCCGGGATTTGGACGAAATTTAGTTGAATGTCGGACATGTTATTCTCCTCGTGCTTGATGATTTGTACAATGTTCTTTTCCTGCTCGTTCTCAGAGCATTGATGCCGTGATTTCTATGCCAACCAGATGGTTGCTCGTGGCGTAGCGGATCAGTTCGACCGTATTTTGCACGTTGAACTTGGTCATGACGTTGGTGCGATGCACGGAAACCGTCTTGGGGCTGATGCTGAGCTCCAGGGCGATTTCCTTGTTGCTTTTTCCCTCTACGATCAATTTCAAGACCTGGTGTTCGCGTTCCGTCAGGTGGTGTTCATCCCCTTTATGGTTGTTCCCCTCGCTGGAA
>JAKANW010000704.1 GCA_021823555.1 Chloroflexota bacterium | reverse complement strand
GGATGCTGAGCGTCTTGATCAACGCGGCACGGTCGGCCACGTAGAAGCAGTCGCAGTCGAAGTTCGTGAACATCCACTTGTGCGGATTGAACGCGTAGCTATCGGCAAACTCGACGCCGTCGTGAATCCAGCGATACTCCGGGCACACCGCGGCAGTGCCCGACATTGCCGCATCCACATGCAGCCAGAATTTGAATTCCTGTTTCATCTTCGATATGGTCTGCAGATTATCAAAGTCCACCGTGTTGACCGTGCCAGCGCTGGCGATGACAATGCAGGGTTCGTTGTTTAATTCCAGAAGCGCTGCTCGAAGCGCGGAAACATTCATGGCTTCGCGATTTTCAGGAAGGTTTGGGATAATCTGCATGGCTTCCCGTCCGATTCCCAACATCGCCAGCGCTTTGAAAGCGCTGCTATGCGCCCCACCGCTCAAGACCTTTATCTGTGGGACAACATGAAGACCCTCCTGTGAAATATTCCTCCCGTATTGTCTCCCGACCCATTCGCGCGCCATTGCCAGTCCTGCAAAATTGGACATGGTCGCACCCGAGACAAAGGTACCTGAGAAACTTTCGGGCAGACCAAACAACTGCCGAAGCATGTGAATCGCTTCCATCTCTATATTTGGCGCATTGGAATTCGACGCGTGACTGAGGTTCAGGTCGTAGATACTGGTCAGCCAGTCGCCCATCATGGACGCTGGCGTTGTGCCGCCAGTGACCAATCCCCAAAAACGTGGACCGTTGCTTGCAGGAAAGTCCTTGCCGTATCGCTCAAGAAACAATTCCAGA
Source organism: Chloroflexota bacterium (assembly GCA_021823555.1). The sequence continues at coordinate 2,201 of JAKANW010000704.1, read as the reverse complement.
GTTTTCGTTGCCCCCAAACCCTGTTTTGATAAGTCCAGGTTTTCCTTTTTCGAGAAAGCTGTAGCGGGAGGGCGTTCGTTGATCGAGTTGAGATAATTGCTTGATGCCTTTACAGTTTGTTCAAGCAAGGATATTAAATTTGAGAGATCATATTCAAGATGTGAATCCATTTTGTAACCTCACCAAAAAAGGAGGCCACGCGAAGCGTGACCCGCAAGGTTTTACGCCAACATCCTGACAGGATTTTCAAGGAACCCCGCCATGGCCTGCACCTTCGGCTGGGCGGCTTCGGCTCCGTCGCTGATGTGGTGGTCAACGGAGATGGTGGATTAAGCCTTGCTGCCCAACGCACAAAGCAAGGGATGATTGGAACTGGTATTACTCTCAATGCTTATTTGCTCAAAGCTTGCTTTGGCGAACAGGTCTATCGGTTTTTCTCTTGTGAAATTTTGATACACGCCGCGTTTGCCGGAGCGGACGGTAATCGCTGCGATTCCACCAACCCGCAGAATACTTTTGATCTTCCTGAGAGCTTTCACCGGATCTTCCCAAAAGTAAATACAGTTGATCGCAAGGACCTTGTTGAATGATCCAGCATCGAAGGGCAATTGATTGACGTCTCCCAATCTCAGGTCAACGCGGCCCGCTTGTATGGCAGTCGCATTTCGTTTTATGGCTTCGTTCAGCATCGTTTGGGAAAGTTCTATTTTCTCGATTCACACCAACAATCTCAATGGCTCTTCGAGATACTTTGCCAGCGCTTGCATGAACTGGGCGGCCTCCGCCCCATCGCTGACCCGGTGGTCAACGGAGATAGTGGCTTTCATGCGCCAGCCGACTTTGATCTGTCCACTCTCCACGACAGGCACTTCTCTGGCAGAACCAATCGCCAGGATGGCGGCTTCGGGTGGATTGATGATGGCAATGAACTCGTCCACATCGTACATGCCCAAATTGGAGGTGGAGAAGGTCGAGCCGTCCACGTCATTGGGCTTGACCTTGCCATCACGGGCGCGCGCCGCCATGACTTTGACTTCGCCCGAAATCTGCCGCAGGGACTTCTGGTCCGCATCCCTGACGACGACGGTCAGCAGGCCGCCTTCGACGGTCACGGCCACACCCAGGTTGACCTGCCCGCGGCGGACGATCTTGTCATCGTTGAGGGTGGCGTTCAGGTTGGGGAATTGCCGCAGCGCCAGCGCGCTGGCTTTGACAATAAAGTCATTGACCGAGATTTTCTCGTTATCGGGCAAGTATTCATTGATCTGCCTGCGCATGTCCATCAACGCGTCCATTTTGAATTCGTGGGTCACGTAAAAGTGCGGGATGGTTTGCTTGGACTCGACCAGGCGGCGGCCAATGGCCTGCCGGAGTTTTGTGGTTTGGATGACTTCGTCTTCAGTGGACGGTGGACGGTGGACGGTGGACGATGGCTGAACACTGCTCACTGATAACTGATTACTGGACAGCGCCGCTTCAATATCCTTGCGAACAACGCGTCCGCCTGGTCCAGTGCCATGAATGTCCGTGAGATTCACTTTGTTTTCACGCGCAAGTTTTTTGGCGAGGGGGCTGGCTTTGACAGAACCAGTTTCCAGAGTAGTTGATGCCTGTTGAACGGGAGCAACCATCGGCGGAGTCTGGGGCGCAGGCTTTTCATCCGCCTTAGACTTGACGCTTGACACTTCGACACTTGACACTTGTTCACCCGCCGCGCCCACAATCGCAATCGGCGCGTTGACCGGGACGACTGTGCCTTGATCCACAATGTGCTGCAGGACGACCCCGCTCGCCGAAGATTCAACTTCAACGGTGGCTTTGTCGGTTTCGATCTCGGCCAGCACATCGCCTTTGTTGATGTTCTCACCGACCTGCTTCACCCAACGGACAAGCATACCTTCGGCCATGTCGAAGCCGAGTTTGGGCATGGTGATGGTTTCGGCCATTATTTCAAAACCTCCTTCACCGCCGCGATGATATCAGGCACTTGCGGGAGCGCGGCCTGTTCCAGCGTGCGGTTGTAGGGAAGCGGCACTTCTTTTTGCGCCACGCGCAGGATGGGCGCGTCAACGTAGTCGAAGGCTTCTTCGTAAATGCGGCTGGTCACTTCAGCGCCAATGCCGTAGGATTTCCAGCCCTCTTCGACGACAATGGCGCGATTGGTCTTCTTGAAGGACTCGAACACAGGCTCCATATCGAGT
>JAKANW010000026.1 GCA_021823555.1 Chloroflexota bacterium | reverse complement strand
GGAACACGGCTTCGTCTTTCGCATGGTGGGCATTGGCGTCGCCTTTTCGCTGGTGTACATGGCCGTCACCATGGCGTGGATCTATGCCAGCCTGCAAACCTTCTCGTTTGCAATTGGTATCCTGCCTGTGGTCTTCGTCAATATCTTCATGCAATTGATCTCGTACCTGCCCATCCAGGTCTTCGGCGGTCTCGGCGTCAACGAGACAACCTCATTGTATCTCTATGGAATTTTCAATTTTCCGCAAACTGAATTGGCAGCGGTCTTGATTGGGGCGCGCCTGCTTTTCTATCTGACAAATCTGGCGGTGCTGTTATACTTGCCCGTGCACGCATTATTCTTTAGCCGCAATTCGCGCTGAGCGGAGACGAAGCGCTTTTCGTCTCGATTGCGGCTTTCAACCTCCGCTCGACGCGAGCATAATAATTTTATGAACCAAACGAAAGAATCTGTTCCCAACAATTTACGCGGATTATTGGCGCTCGGCTTGATAGCCGGGCTGGTGTTTTCATATCTGGAAATCCAGACCATCTGGTCTCCCGACCAGGCGTGGGATACGTTGCTCACGCCGCTCGGTTGGCTGACAGTCGCTGTATACATCGTCCTGGCGCTGCTCAGCCTGGCGATGCTGATGCTCAGCCTGTGGCAGCCGCAACGGATTCAATCCCTGGCTGAAAAATGGACGACCCTCCGCTGGCCCGCGGCAGTTGTGCTGGCCGGACTGCTGGCCTGGATCTATCTGCTCTCGCCCTGGAAAGCGATTCTTACCGGCCCGTGGACTCAGTTCCTCGTGGCGGCGGGTCTCATCCGACTTTTGGCTTGGCTCTTCGTCCCCAAGCGGACTCAACCCTTTGGCTGGGACGAACTAGCGCTGACCTTCGCCTGGTTCCTGGCCCCGCGCATGGGACATGAGGTGCGCATTGTCATCCACAATCCGTTGCTGGCGAAGGCTGGTATGGCGGCCCTGTGGCTGGCGGCCCTCGCCATGTTGTTGATCTATGAGCCGGTGGGGGAAAGAATCCGTTTGGCGATCTTGGGATTCCGTTCCCGCCTTGGAAAGTGGAATCCGGTATTGGCGGCTCTGGCGTTGGTTGCGCCGTTTGCCTATCGCTATATCATCGGCGCGGGCGGATATATTTTGTACCCCAACATCCGTTTCGCGATTGTGCTGGCAGCGCTGTGGGTGGCCGCGCTGCTGGTTTGTACGGAACCAGGCCGCCTCGTCTCGCTGGAAACGGTTGGACTATCCGCCGGGGTGTTGGTGCTCGTGTCAGCCTTCATCAGTTTGCTTTTCAATGTCGTCAGCGATCCGTTCTCGCTTTCGTGGTCGGAGGGCAACCGCCTGTATGACTATTCGCTGGTCTTCGGACAAGCTGTGTATCACTACAGCGGCGTCATCCCCGACCCCTACAACACGCCGGGACGATATAGCTTATGGGGAGTGCTGTTCCTGTGGAACGGATTGCCGATCTGGATGCACCGCTTGTGGAACGTTTTCCTGCTGACGCTGCCTTCCTTCCTCCTTGCCTGGGTGTTGACGCGTAAGTTGTCTGGGGGCGTTTTGCGCAGCGGGGTGTTTCTGTGGATCTCAGCCTTCTTTATCATCATCGCACCCCTGCATCCGCCCTTTATGCTGGTGGCGGCCATCGTAGCGGCTTTCGCTTTTTCGCCCTCGCCGGTCGTGCGCGGCGCGTCGCTGGTGGCGGCCAGCCTCTATGCTGGCGTCAGCCGCTGGACGTGGGTGGTAGCGCCAGGTGCCTGGGGCGCGTTGACCGACCTCCTGTTGTATTATCCGACCCGCAAAGGGAACTGGTTCCGCCGCCTGCTGCCAACCGTGGCAATGACTCTGCTGGGCGCGGGGCCGGGCCTATTGCTGCAACTGGGCTACCTGCAACAATTCTCCAGCGGCGACACCCTGACCTCCAAACAGCCTTTGTTGTGGTACCGCCTGTGGCCGAACTCCACGCTGGGGCCGGGCATCGTGTTCCTGATGGCTATGATGACCGGGCCGTTGATTGCATTGCTGGTCTACTTGATGCGCTCGCATCGCTGGAAATTGGATATTTGGCAGCATCTGGCCTTATGGGGCGCGCTGGCCGGTTTTTTGGGCGCGGGCCTGGTCATCAGCACCAAGATCGGCGGCGGCGGCGACTTGCACAACCTCGACATGTACATTGGCACGCTGACCCTGGTCACGGTGCTTGGCCTGTATGTGCTGACGGGACGCCGCGCCGAGTCCCTCGCAGCGGAGCAGGCTCAGGGTCTGGGTGTGAAGCGCTGGCCCGCCTGGGCGCTGGCGATGATCTGCCTGTTGGCCTTCCAGCCAGCCTATCAATTCACGCCGTTCAATCCATCTGCGGGATACGCCCAGTGGCTGGATTACCCTACCGTGCAGGAGACCAGCCAGGCGCTGAACGAAATCCGCAGTGCGGTGTCAGACGCCTCCCAGCATGGCGAAGTGTTGTTCATGGATCAGCGTCAACTGCTGACCTTTGGTTATATCCGCGGCGTGCCGTTCGTGCCGGAGTACGAAAAGAAATATATGATGGATCAGGCCATGGCCTCCAACGCCGCCTATTTCCAGCCCTATTATCAAGACCTGTCCCGCAAGCGCTTCGCTTTGATCCTGACCGAGCCGCTCAAGGTCAACATCAAAAAAACCGGTGTATTCTGGGAAGAGAACGATCTGTGGGTCACCTGGGTTTCCGCGCCCACCCTGTGTTTCTACGAACCGGTGCTGACCGACAAAGCCACGGGCATCCAACTGCTCGCGCCGCGCCAGAATCCCAGCGGCTGTGAAAAATATTTGAATAGCAATTAATTCGCGTCGAATGGGGACCGAGGGTCGGAGACGAGATGCTTCGTCTGCAATTGTGTTTCATCTCCGCTGGGTCTCGGTACGCTGTTTCCTGTGGCTACAGCTACTCGACCATCGGCTCCACTCGGTGCGAAAAATGAGACAGGTGTTTGATTGAATCTTCCTTATCTTCTTCCACGCCTTGCCCGCCACTTTCTGCCCGAAAAGATGGTGCGCTTTTTGTTGCTGCGTTCGTGGGTCATTCAACCCGGCCTCGAAACGCGCGACCCGCAGGCTGCCGTCCAGCGTTACGGGGATGTGTTGTCCGGGCGCGGCGTCTCGCTCAAGGGCAAGCGTGTGATGGTTTTTGGTTACGGCGGACGCTTCGACATTGGTGTGGGCCTGCTCGAAGCGGGCGCGGACTCGGTCGTCCTGTGCGAGAAATTCGCCCCACCGGATGACGTTCACAACCGCGCCCTCCTGCCCCGATACGAAGCGCATCTGCGCCTCGACGGAGAGTTGGTGAGGCCTCGAAATGAGCGCATTATGCTGTTGGAGGCCGACATCCGCGACGTGAAGCCGACAGATATCGCTCCGGTAGACCTGGTTATCAGCAACTCGGTCTATGAGCATCTCGATGACGTGGAAGGGATCACGTGTGCCCTGGCCGCGTTGACCAACCTCGACGGCCTCCACATCCATTTTGTGGATTTGCGAGATCATTTTTTCAAGTATCCTTTCGAGATGTTGTGCTATTCGAAGAACGTTTGGTACGGCTGGCTGAATCCGTCCAGCAATCACAATCGTTGCCGCGTTTGGGATTACCGCCGCATTTTCCAGAAATCTTTCGAGTCGGTGGATGTGACCGCCCTCGAGCGCGATGAAGTGGAGTTCCAAAAGGCGCGTCCCCGCATCCAGCCGGAATTTCTGAGCGGCGATGCGCAGGAAGATTCTGTTACCCTCATTCGCGTTGTAGCTGCGCAACCGATCCAATAGAGAATCGATGTCAGCTTTATTATCCTTGCTCTTCTTCCTTTTCTGGGCTGTCTTGTGGGTGGCTGGCGGCTGGCTAGTCATGATCGGACTCAACCTGCCGCGTCGCGAGCGTTTGGTGCTGGGAATCGGTTTCGGCTTGATCGCCCAGCTATGGCTTTCCAATTTGCTGGCTCAAGTCCTGCCGGTGACCGTCGCTTTCTGGGGCGGGAGCCTCATCATGCTGGCGGTTGGCCTGGCCTTCGCCTGGCCGCGTTTGAAAGAAGGCTGGAATTTATTTTATTTCTCGCCGGGGCAAATGATCGCGCTGGGGCTGATCGTTTACGTGTTCACCATCATTGGCTTCGGCCTGGACATCTTCGACGATTACCAGAATCTGCCAACCGTCTCACTGATGGCCACCGGGAGCATCCCGCCTCATTTTGCGCTCGATCCAAAATTCATCTTTGGCTATCATTACCTGCTCCTGCTGTTCGGGGCACAGCTCATGCGGATTGGGAACATCTTTCCTTGGACCGGCCTGGATTTCGCACGCGGCCTGGTCTTCGGCTTGATGATCCTGTGCGCGTACTTGTGGACGCGCCGCATGACGCGCAGCCACCTGGCGGGAGTCCTGGGCGGAGTCTTCGCGGCTTTCTCCTCGGGGGCGCGCTGGATCCTGTTGTTCCTGCCGCCTGCGATGGTTGAGTCTATTTCAAAGCAGGTTACGTTGATCGGTTCCGGTTCCATCACGGATAAAAATCTTGCCCAAGCCTTGCTAAAGCCCTGGGCGATCCAGGGTGCCGGGCCGATGGCTTTCCCGTTCGCCTTTTCCAATGGGATCAACGATCCGGCGGTCATGGTTCACAATGGCACGGGTGTGATCGTCCCGTTGATTGTCATGCTCATCCTTTTGCTGTATCGCCGCTGGCGCGATTGGAAGATGGCCGCGGTGTTGGTCATCCTGCTGTCGGCCTGGGCGCTGGGCAGCGAGTTCGATTTCCTGGCGCTGCTGCCGAATTTGATCGTGGCAGTCATCGTTTATTTATTCCTGCAAAAGACCAAAAGGATTCCACGAGAAGCGTTTGCCTGGATTGGTGTGATGGTCGCCGCGTTGGCCTTTGCCGCTTTCCAGGGCGGTGTGCTGACCTCCATCGCGCAGGATACCCTGCAGAGACTTCTGGGACATGTTGCGGAAGGCTATCATACTTTTGGCCTCACCTTTTCCATCCTGCCGTCTGTGGTCTCTGCCCACTTAGGCAGGTTGACTTTGACCAATCCCGCCCAGTTGCTGCTCGCTTTGCTTGAGATCGGCCCGGTATTGCTGGCACTGCCGCTGGCCTTCGTGTGGGGCGTCAAAATGATCCGCGCCCAGCGCTGGTGGGAAGCCGCACTGGTCACGGGCGCCGCGACGGGTATGATCGCCCTGTTCGTTCAGTATGCCGGGTCGGCGGGCATTAGCGCCAACAGCCGCCTGCTGAATAGTTTCATCACGCCGGCCACGTTGTACGCGGCGCCGTTGGGATGGGTTTGGGCCAAGAAAAAAGCCGAGGCTGTGTGGGCAGGCTTGGGGGCGGTGGGATTCGTTGCGATCTTTGGCGGGCTGGTGCTCTTCGGCGTCGAATTGATCGCGGCGCAGAAACCGGTCCTGCCGGACTTCATCCATGATATGGATGCGCACATGTCCGGCCTATACTGGAACAAGCTGGAGCCTGGCGCGCAGGTGTTCGACCCGGTGCCCGTGCGGGCGGTGACGGTCTTTGGGCGCTACTCGAACTCGTACGACACCTGGTATGTGCCGAAGACCGATTGGGAGGCGCTGGTGGCCCATCCCGATCCGCACGTGTTGAACCGCGCCGGTTATCGTTATGTGTACTTTGGGATCTATGAATGGGAGGAACAATGGGACGCGGTGGCCCGGGCGCTCTTGCAGGATCCCTGCGTCAAAGTGGTGGATCAGGTGAATGGGATCCGTGCTCCCGATGACTACCGCAAGGATTTCCGCCGCTTGTTGGATATTTCCGCTTGCAAATAACGTGAATTCGGGGTAAGAAAATTATTTCCTGGAAATGTCTGAGCGTAGCGAAGGGTCTCCGCCGCGAAGCGGCGGGATTCTTCGGTCGCTTCGCTCCCTCAGAATGACACAAAATTCTTTATTCCAATAAAAATGGTGCGGATTGCCAGTCCGCACCACTGTTATTTGGCTTTGTTGAAGTGGCCGACCTCGTACACCGCTCCGAAGATGGGCGGTGTACTTTTCATTTGCAGGACATCTCCTGATTCAAAAGCACGATGTGCGGCCGCGGCGATCTCTTTTTCGGTGGAGAAATGCTCGCCGCGAATGTCGTGCCCGAGCAGGCGGAACATGAAGACCATGAAGGGCCGTTCGACTGGCGATCCGTAGACCATCTGGCCGCCGGGTTTGAGCACGCGTCGCGCCTCGACGAAGGCCTGCTTCAGTTCATCCGGCTTGAGATGCTCGAGGATGCTGACCAGCAGGACGGTGTCGAAATAATTGTCCTGGTAAGGCATGTGCAGCACATCGCCGGCGCGCAGGTCAAGCGGAATGCCGGATGGCTCGAAGACCGATTTCACGGCTTCGATATCGGCGGTCAGGTCGAGGCCGTGGATTTCCTGGTACATGTCGTGCAGGTTCGGAAAGGCCAGCCCGGTCCCAAAGCCGACTTCGAGCACGCGCTCCCCGCCTGCGCATTGGCTGAGAGCCAGTTCCACGCGGCGGCGGTACATGCGGCCAAAGACCGGCCAGTAATAATATTTGATTGGGTCGTATTGGTTGACTCCCTTGTATTGATCTTTCGGAAGGAGTCTGAGAGTTACAGGTTTTGAGGTCATTAATGTTCCCGGTTATACAAATTTGATCCTGCGCGCAGCGAATGAGACCATGCGCAGGAGTAATAAACCATGTTTCCAACGCGAGATATTGGTGGAACCGTAGGTGCGCTCGCGGTAACGAATGGGCAGGTCAACGATCTTGAGATTGAGTTTGGCTGCGCCGAAGATCAGGTCAAAATCGCCAAAGGGATCGAAGTCGCCGAAGTAGGCGCGGTTGGCCGCGATTTGCTCGTAATCCTTGCGCCAGAGTACTTTCGTGCCGCACAAGGTATCCTTAACCGGTTGCCCCAGGATCCAGGAAAAGGCCAGGCTGAAGAACTTATTGCCGAGGAAGTTCAGGACGCGCATGGCTTCTTTTTCCATCGGGTAGACCAGACGCACGCCGTTGATGAACTCGCCTCTGCCGGAGACCAGCGCGTCCATGAAGCGCGGCAGGTCTTCGGGTGGAACAGTCAGGTCGGCGTCGAGGATCATCAACACGTCGCCGCTGGCTTTCTCGAAGCCAAGCCGGACCGCGTCCGCTTTGCCGATGCCGGTTTGACGGAAGAGCAGGATGGGGATGTCGGGATGCGCCGCCGTTTCGCGTTCGATGGCAGCGAACGTATCGTCGCGGGAATGGCCTTCGACGAAGATCAGTTCGGTCTGGCGCCCCATTTTTGGCGTGCGCTCGAAGATGGCTTTGATGTTGCCTGATTCGTTGCGGGCCGGAACGATGACCGAAACCTTTGGCGTTTCAGCCGGGCACGGAGCGGGGCGGGCGATCATAAAGTTGGACAGGGTCAAATGGCTGAAAGGCCAAAGCCGCACGAGGAATTTATTGAAAAATCCGCCCAGCGGCAACGGCCAGAGAATTTCCTGCGTACTGCGAATGACATCAAACCCGGCCAGGTTTAACATGCCCTGAACATCATTGGGGGTCAACCAGTTCTGTGGCAGCATGGCAGTGGCCAGGTTCAAGGATTGCGCCAGCCACAAGGGCAATTGCCACAATCCGTTGTAGAAATTGAGGATCAGGCGTGTGTGTGGCGAGCACAACGGGCGGACCTGCTCCAGCACGCGTTGAACATCCCACAGTTCGTTAACCGTGTCGGACAGGATGATAATATCGAATGGCCCCTGGACCGCGGAAAGATCGTGGGCGTCTGCCAGGATGAATTCAAGGCCCGGGTATTTGGCCTGTCCGCGTCGGATGGCCTCAGTCGAGAAATCCACGCCCACGCCGCGTGAGGGTTGGAGCGCCGCCAGCAAATGGCCTTCTCCACAACCGACCTCCAATACGCGCCGATTGGGGGGCGTGAGAAAGCGATAAATCTCCCGGATGCGACGGTGATACCAGCCACCCCAGCCGCGCCAATTGTCGCGCTTGATGGCAATTGCATCCCAGTGGGCAATACGAGTTTTCTGATAATCGAGTCCGGCTGCATCAAAGGTGGGAGATGTGTCCATGCGGGCTGATTGTACGCGGGACGGCGCGGTTTGCAAAGGTTTGAGCCTTGACCCTTCTCTGATTGGGGTTATAATTCAGTGGCTGAATTTTGAAATAATATGGAAACAACTAACGACGAATTGCGTGAACTCTCCCTGCTCGAACAAATAGAATCCGACCCGAATGTGACCCAAGCATCGCTTGCCACCCAACTGGGTGTGGCGGTGGGCACGGTCAACTGGCATCTCAAACGCCTGATTGCCAAGGGCGCGGTCAAGGTTTCGCGTGCGGAACGCAAGAAATTGCGCTATATCATCACGCCCGAAGGCATTGCCTTGCGCGCCCGCCTGGCGGTGAATTACGTGGAGCATTCCTTTGCCCTGTATCGAAAGACTCGCCAGCGCGTCAAGGAACGCGTCACTGAGCTTCGTCGGGCCGGCTATGATCGCGTGCGGATTATCGGTGGAGGCGATGTGGCCGATATTTGCCGCCTGACCTGCATCGAAGAAGGGGTTACCGTTGTCACCGATGGCGATGCCCCGGTGCTGCATGTGGACGGATTTAAGGTTCAGTTGCAACTGGAGGAAAATAATGGCTGACCGACATGTTTTGGTGACCGGCGGAGCGGGTTATATCGGTTCTCTCCTGACCTCGGAGTTGCTGCGCGCGAATTATCGCGTCACCGTCCTGGACACGCTCCTGTTCGGCGGCGAATCGATTTTGCCGTTTTTGCATCATCCTCGTTTCCACTTCGTGAAGGCGGATGTGACCGAGCCGCGCGCCCTGCGCGAGGCTGCCAGGAGCGAATGGCCCAGGCCGGATGCTGTGGTTCACCTGGCCGGGATCGTAGGATTCCCAGCGTGCCAGGCGGTGGGCCGTCAGGTGGCGTGGCGGTACAACGTTGAGGCTACGAAAATGGTTTTTGGGCAGGCGGCAGATTTGGGCGTGGGACGATTCGTGTTCGCATCCACATACAGCAACTATGGCCTGTCCCCCGATGGAAGGCCCGTCACCGAAGAGTCGCCGCTGATGCCGCAATCCCTTTATGCGGAGACGAAGATCGCCGCGGAGGAGTATCTGCTTTCACAAGGGAACGGGTCCTGCGCTCCGCTAGCCTTCCGCTTTGCAACGTTATATGGGATTTCGCCGCGCACGCGTTTTGACCTGATCGTAAATCAGTTTGTGTTGGAAGCTTTCACAAAACGAGAACTTATCATTTACCAGCGCGGCTACTCACGTTCCTTTGTGCACGTTCAGGATGTGGCCCGTGGGATCGTGCTTGGCCTGGAGGCAGAAGAGAAAAAGGTGCGCGGCCAGGTTTACAACCTGGGCACGGACGCGGGGAATTATTCCAAGGACCAGATCGTGGCTTTGGTGTTGAAACGCATGCCGGAGACGACGGTGGAATACAAGAACCTGACTTTTGGCGGCGACATGCGCGATATTACAGTATCTTTTGCGAAGATCAAACGCGAGTTGGGTTTTGAAACGACTTTTGATGTGGATGACGGTATTCGCGAAGTGTTGCATGCGCTGAAAACGGGTCTCATCCGCAATCCGATGGATGAAAAATATCGTAACGCACAGTTCATCGTGCAATAAGTTGCAGGTTCAAAGTTACAGGTTTAAGGTTGAGCATGACGACAGCAAAACGTTTTGAAGATTTGGAAGTCTGGCAAAAAGCAAAGGAACTGACGAACCTGGTTTATTCATGCTCATCCGATGGGGCGTTCGCGCGCGATTTTGGTTTGCGCGACCAGATGCGGCGCGCAGCGGTCTCGATCATGTCGAATATTGCTGAAGGGTTCGAGAGTCAAACCCAGGTCATGTTCATCCAATATTTGGCGCGTTCGAAAGGCTCGGCAGGTGAATTGAGAGCCCAACTCTATATCGCTCGGGAACAGCAATATCTGACAGACGAGCAATTTGATCTGGCGTATTCTTTAGCTGAAACTTGTAGTAAACAACTGGCGCGGTTCATTCAATATCTTGAATCCCAACCTAATGCCCGCCGTGTGCGGGAGGACGGAGCTTCTTACGATGTCTGACCTTCAACCTTCCAACTTTGAACCTTCCACCTTTTGGCAAAACAAAAGAGTGATCTTGACTGGCGGCGCTGGTTTCCTTGGTTCATTCGTGACCGAGAAGCTCAAACAGCGCGGCGCAACGGATATTTTCATCCCGCGCATCGAGAATTACAACCTTGTTGAACCCAACGACATCCGTCGCATGTATGTGGATGCCTTGAAGGGAATTGATCCGAAGGATGTGGTCATCATTCACTTGGCGGCTAATGTAGGCGGCATCGGCGCGAACCGCGAGCATCCCGCCGAGTTTTTCTACGACAACCTGATGATGGGCGTGGAGATGATGCACCGGGCTTGGAAGAACGGCGTGGGCAAGTTCGTCGCCATTGGTACGGTGTGCGCCTATCCCAAGTTCACGCCTGTCCCATTCAGGGAAGATGATTTGTGGAGCGGCTACCCCGAAGAGACCAACGCTCCCTACGGTCTGGCCAAGAAGATGATGCTGGTGCAGGCGCAGTCGTATCGTCAGCAATATGGTTTCAACGCCATCTTCCTTTTGCCTGTCAATCTTTACGGCCCGCGTGATAACTTCAACCTGGCGACTTCGCACGTCATCCCCGCGCTGATCCGCAAGGCCGTGGAAGCGAAGGAGCGCGGCGACAAGGAATTGTTCGCCTGGGGTGACGGCTCGCCGACGCGTGAATTCCTGTACGTGGAGGATGCCGCCGATGGCATCGTGGCCGCCGCCGAAAAATACAACGGTGACCTGCCTGTTAATCTCGGCTCTGGCTATGAAATCTCCATCAAGAACCTGACCGAGATGATCGTCAAAATGACGGGCTTCGAGGGCAATCTTGTCTGGCAGACGGACAAGCCCAACGGCCAGCCCCGCCGCGGATTGGATGTTAGCCGCGCCAAGGAACTCTTTGGCTGGAGCGCACAGGTCCCGTTCGAGGAAGGCATGCGCCGCACGATCGAGTGGTTCAAAGAGAACCGCGAAAAAATAAAATAATGTCTTTGCGAGGAGGGCGCCCCCCCGACGATATCGTACCTGTAGGGTAAGCAATCTCCTCGAACCAGGGGGGCTGCTTCGGGAAAGAACACCCCTCGCAGCGACATACTGAGAAACCATGACTGAAATCGTAAAGCATCAACCCACCACTATTTATATCAAACCATCCAGCGGACTCGCTGCGCTTAATTTGCGCGACCTGTGGACGTATCGCGAACTGGTCTACTTCATGATCTGGCGCGACATCAAGGTCCGCTACAAACAGACCGTGCTCGGCGCGGCCTGGGCTGTGATCCAGCCTGTGCTGACGATGTTGGTCTTCAATTTTATTTTTAATGGCGGCATCACCAAGGTGCAGACCGACAGCAACATTCCATACCCGATCTTTTCCTACACTGCGCTCCTGCCGTGGGGACTTTTCACCGCCGCGCTCAACAACGCCAGCCGTTCGTTGACCTCGAACCAGAACATGGTGACGAAGATCTATTTTCCGCGGCTGGTCCTGCCGCTGGCCTCCGTGCTGGGCGGACTGGTGGACTTTGCCATCGCGTCGGTCATCCTGGTTGGAATGATGGTTTACTTCAAAGTCACGCCGAACCTCGCCTCTCTCTGGACCCTGCCTTTTTTCCTGCTTCTATCCATCATCACTGCGCTGGGAGTTGCGCTCTGGCTTTCGGCCATCAACGTGCAGTATCGCGATGTCAACTATGTGCTCCCATTCCTGACCCAATTCTGGCTGTTCATCACGCCAGTGGCCTATTCGGCCAAGGTGATCTCAGGTAAGTGGCAGTGGGTCTATTCGCTGAACCCGATGGCCGGTGTGGTGAACGGATTCCGCTGGGCCTTGCTGGGCGCGAACACTGGCCCCGGCCCGCAGATGTGGATTTCAGTCGCCGTCTCCGTGCTTGTTCTAGTAGGTGGACTTTTCTACTTCCGCAACATGGAAAGGACCTTCGCGGATACGATATAACATGTCATTGCGAGGGCGATGTTTTTTCGCCCGAAGCAATCCCAGGGAAATTGGAGATTGCTTCGCAACTTGCGCTCGCAATGACATTTGAGAAAATTATGGCAACAGCAGTCAGTGTAAAAAATCTCAGCAAGCAATACCGGATCGGCGCGGCGCAAGGGAAATTCCGCTACAACATGTTCCGCGATGTGATCGTGGATACGCTTATGATGCCGGTACGCGTCGTCCAGGCTTTGCGCGGCACAGGTCTGCGCGGCACGAGCGGGACTTCCACCATCTGGGCGCTGAACGATGTCTCCTTTGATCTCGATGAAGGCAAAGTCCTCGGCATCGTCGGGCGTAACGGTGCGGGGAAAAGCACGGTCAGCAGGCTTCTTGCGGAGAGATTGTCCTATCTCTACCTGGACACGGGGGCACTGTACCGGGCGTTGGCCTACAAGGTCGTCGTGGAGCGGGTGTCTCCCGATGACGAAGGGCAGCTTGCGGAACTGTGTGCCAGGACGAAGATCAGTCTTGAGAAACGTGCCGACGGCATCAGGGTTATTATCGATGGCGAGGAGGTCACGGAAAAAATCAGGACGGAGGAGATCGGCCTTTTGGCTTCAAAGGTTTCCGGGATTCCGGTTGTAAGAAAGGCCCTTTTTTCCCTGCAGAGGGAGGCGGGAGCAGAGGGGGGAATTGTTGCCGAAGGCCGGGACATGGGGACGGTGGTTTTTCCCGATGCCGATTGCAAGTTTTATCTGGATGCGAAAGTCGCCGAGCGGGCGCGGGGACGCTACGATGAACTGGTGCTGAAGGGGGCGTCCGCCGACTACGGAGAGGTGGAAAAGGATCTGATGGCCAGGGACCGGCAGGATCGTGAACGCAGCATTTCCCCGCTGAGGGTTCCCGAGGGTGCCGTTCTCATTGATTCATCCCGGATGACGATTCCCGACGTGGTAGCGAAAATGATGGAGGTGGTCAGGACGTGATGGGGACGCCGCCGGCGGGATAAGCAGGTGAATTCGGCGGCGAGCGCATTCTCCGTAGCTTGCTGCGGAGAGCTTCAATGCGGAAGGGGCGAAGGGCTGCGGAGGATCTTCAAATTAACTTGATATTTTATGGTCGCTCTTTATACGAAGACGGGACAAGTTTCAGTGTCAGAGGTGCGGTGTCGTATCAAAATTTGTCCAAGCGGCTCATATCTTTTCTCGAAGCAACAAAGCAGTGCGGT
>JAKANW010000025.1 GCA_021823555.1 Chloroflexota bacterium | reverse complement strand
CCTGTTCAACCACCAGATTCGGGTCCGGCCCATACCCCACCAGGTCGCCCAGGCACCAGACTTCATCCGTACTTCCGGCATCGGCCAGGACGGCTTCCAGGGCAGTGTAGTTGGCATGGATATCTGAGATCACAAGGATACGCATTATCACTCCAGGAGCGCCGCGACACGTTCGATGATGGTTTCTGCCACGTCAGCCTTGCTCATCAGCGGCAGAGTCTCCTGTTTCCCGCCGGGGAACAGCAGGGTAACGCGATTGGTCTCGCTACCGAACCCGGCTTCCTCCGTAGAAATATCGTTGGCGACAATAAAATCAAGATTTTTGGATCGTAACTTCTCGTTCGCATTTTCAAGCAGATCACGGGACTCAGCCGCGAAGCCGACCACGACGCGCGGCCGCTTCTTCTCCGCCCTGAGGCCTGCCACCGCCTTCAAAATATCTGGCGCGGCTTCGAGTACGATCTGCGGAATCCCATCCCGTTTCTTCATCTTATCCGGAGCAACATTCTTCGGTCGGAAGTCTGCCACCGCCGCGGCCATAATCAGCGCGTCGGCGTCGGCGGATTCGGCCAACACAGCCTCGCACATCTCCTGCGCCGTGCGGACAGGCAGGACGCGCGCTCCCATGGGCGCAGGGATCGCGGTGGGCGCGGTCACCAGGCACACGTCCGCGCCCGAATCGAGGGCGGCCTGGGCCAGGGCATATCCTTGTTTGCCGGAGGAATTATTGGTCAGCACGCGCACCGGGTCGAGCGGTTCCTGAGTCCCACCCGCGGTGACCACCACTTTCCTCCTGTCCAGTTTGCCGCCTTTACCCAGCGCCACGCGGAGATAGCCGAGGATGTCAGCAGGCTCGGTCATGCGGCCTTTCCCGGCCAGCCCGGAAGCGAGATGCCCCTCCGCCGGGCCGACGACCAGAGCGCCGCGCGCTTTCACCGTCGCCAAGTTCGCCTGCGTAGCTGGCGCATCGAACATGCCGCCGTCCATGGCCGGGGCGATCACCAGCGGACAGGTCGCCGTCAGCACCGTGACGGTCAACAGGTTATCGGCCAGGCCGTGCGCCAGTTTCGCCAGCGTATCGGCGGTGCAGGGCGCAATGACCAGCAGATCGGCGCTGTGACCCAGCCCCACGTGCAGCACATGAGACTCCGCGCCCCACAAGTCAGCGTCGGTATAGGCGCGGCGTCCGGTGACCGACTGAAACGTGAGCGGCGCGACGAACTTCTCTGCCGCGGCTGTCAGGATTACGTCCACCTGTGCGCCCGCCTGCGTCAGCTTGGAAGCCAAATCTGCCGCCTTGTAGGCGGCAATGGAACCGGTGACTCCCAGCAGGAGATGTTTGCCTGTCAAAGCACTCATATCTGTCTGATTATACCTGTGATACAGACTTCGGAAGTCTTTTACAGAGACATCCCAACGGAGCACTAGGGTCCACAAATAAATAACTTCCCGTATGTCGTTGCGAGGAGGGCGCACTTCCCGACGAAGCAATCTCCTGGCACTTGAAAAAGCCCGTTTGACCGGTTTTTCTGCCCTTTTGGAGATTGCTTCGGGCAAAGAACGCCCTCGCAACGACATCGTTTCGTCGGTGGGTGAGGGAACTTATATTTTTACGGACCCTAAAGGTAGACTTCCGAAGTCGAACTACAATAGCTATAATGATTTTGGAGGGAACAATGGCTAAACAGAACAAACTCGCTCTCTGGCGCGTGATCGCGCAACTGGTAATCGTAGTAGTGATTGCGCCCCTGCTCCCCATGATCGTCTCGGGCAACTGGGCGTGGTGGCAAGCCTGGGCGTATGCAATTGCAAGCATTCTATCTTTCATCGCTAGTCGGGCGCTTGCGTCACGCCGCCATCCCGACTTGATTGCGGAACGCGCCCGCTTCATGGAAGCCAAGGATACAAAGCCTTGGGATAAAATTCTGGCCCCGTTGCTTGGGTTGGGTTCGATCCTCATCCTGGCGGTGGCAGGCCTCGATAAACTCTTTGGTTGGTCGTCAGCGTTTTCGACAAGCCTGTATCTCATTGCGCTGTTCGGGATCGTCTTCGGGTATGGCTTTTCTTCGTGGGCGCTGATCGAAAACCGCTTCTTCTCAGGCACCGTCCGTATTCAAAAAGAACGGGATCACCGGGTCGTGTCCACAGGACCATACAGGATCATGCGCCATCCCGGATACGCAGGCGGGTTGCTTGGTTGCGTATTCATCCCGCTCCTGCTAGATTCCGTCTGGGCCTTCATCCCAACTTTCCTGTTGGTGGTCGTGATAATCGTCCGCACCGCGCTGGAAGACAGGACCTTGCAGGAGGAATTACCCGGTTACAAGGAGTACATGCAGAAGACGCGGTACAGGCTGATCCCGTGGATCTGGTAGGGACGGAAGCCGCCGCCTGAAAATTCAGATGGCGATTGTTTCTAGAACAGGCCCTCAAGGTATTGCCGTGTGTATTCATGTTTTGGATTGGTAAAGACTTCCTTTGCGGGACCCGCTTCGATCACTTCGCCCAGGTACATGTAGATCACATAATCGGCGAGGCGTTTGGCCTGGCGCAGAGTGTGAGTGACAATGACAGTGGTGTACTGCTGTTTCAGGTCGAGCAGGCGGCTCTCGATGTTTTGCGAGGAGATCGGGTCGAGGGCCGAGGTCGGCTCGTCGCCGAGGATGATCTCCGGCTCCACGGCCAGGCCGCGGGCCAGGCAGAGACGCTGCTGCTGTCCAATGGAGAGACTGGTAGCCGGGTCGTGCAGTCGCTTCTGCACCTCCTCCCACAGACCGGCAATTTCAAGATAATGTCGTACAGCAGCTTTGTATTCCCTGCGGTCTCTTTTCATTTTGTGGATGTGCATTCCATAGACGACATTATCGTAAATGGACATCGGCAGCGGCGAGGGACGCTGCGCCAACAGCCCGACGCGCTTGCGGACTTCGGTCACGTCCACGTCGCGGGCGTAGATGTCCTGCCCATCCACCAGCACTTCCCCTATAATGCGCGTGCCATCGTTCAATTCAAGGAACCGGTTGAGGCTCTTGAGCAAGGTGGTCTTGCCGCACCCCGAAGGTCCCATGATGACCGTGATCTGCTGCTTGGGGATCTCGATGTTGATGTCCTTCAGCGCCTGCTGTTTTCCGTAAAAGGCGTTCAGGTCGCGGACTTGAATATGTGCATCCATAAAAAATCCTTTCCTGGAAGTTGGAGTCAACGTCTTCCGACATTGGGCCAAAGTCTGGAGACTTTGGACTCCACGTCCCAGCTTTATTTCACCGTGTACTTGTGGAGCCGTGCCGAAATCCAGCGCGAGCCGAGGCTGACCGCCAGCACGATGATGGTCAGGATCAAGGCCGAAGCGTAGCCTCGCTGCTGAACTTCGGGATAAGGCGTGCCGAGTTGGAAGAAGACCGCCAGCGGAAGTGAGGCCGTGGGACGCATCAGCGAAGTGGGGATGCGGTCGGTGTATCCCGCGGTAAAGAGCACCGAGGCTGCGTCGCCGATACCGCGACCGAAGGCGAGCAGGATGGCAGTGACGATCCCCGGCAGCATCTGGCGCGTGACGATATTCATCGCCACCTCGAATTTGGTCGAGCCGAGCGCCAGGGCGGCATGTTCCAGGTCAGGGGGCATGCGGCGGATGACCTCATCCATGGCGCGTGTCATGATCGGCAGTTCGATCAGGGCCAGCACGATGATTCCGGCTAGGAGCGAAGCGCGCAGTCCAATTGCCAACATCAAGATGAAACCGAAGGCGCCGTACACGATGGACGGGATGCCCCACAAAACATCCAGGGACAGGCGCACGTACTGCCCCCACTGCGAGTCGCCCAGGTAGGTCTTGAGGTACAGGGCAATGGGCAAACTGAAGAGCAGCGATAGGAACGTGCCGCCGCTTGCCAGGTACAGCGAACCCAGGATGGCGTTCAACACGCCGCCTACCTTGCCCATGTAAAAACCACCTTTGGGTGACTGTGTGATCATGTCCCAAGTTAGGGCCGGTAGCCCTCGGACAACCACCGTCCACAGAATCAGTCCCAGGCTGCCTGCCACGATCACCAACGAGATGCGCATGGCGAGTTTAAACAAAGCTTCCACGATGTGGCGTCTTTGCCAGCGTTTTTTCATCAGGCCCATTTTCGCCTCAACATTCTCTGCAACACCAGCGTGGACAGGATATTAAAGATCAGGATGATCACCAGCAGGACCAGCGCCGCGCACAGCAAGGCCGCGTCGTACAGCGGGATGGACATCATGTCGCCGTAATTGTTGGCAATTAAAGCCGGGAGCGGATAAGCCGGGTCGAAGATCGAGGTCGGGACTTTGGCCACGTTGCCCACCACCATCAACACAGCGATGGTCTCACCCAAGGCGCGCGAAGCGCCCAGCACCACTCCGGCAATGATGCCCGGCAGGACTTGCGGCAAAACCACATGGCGGATGGTTTGCCAGCGAGTAGCGCCGACTGCCAGAGAGGCGTGCCGTAAGTCGTTGGGGACGGTGGTAAAAATCTCATAGATGACCGAAATGATCAGCGGCGCGACCATCACTGCCAGCACGATACCGCCGGAGAGGATGCCAAATCCTGTCGGCTGGTTGACTGCGAAAATCGAAACGGAACCCAGCCAACGTCCCGCGAGAGGCGCAAGAACATCCTCCACGAACGGCACGATGGCCAGCAATCCCCACACACCGTACACCACCGGCGGAATGGCTGCCAGCAAGTCCAGTACAGGCTTGGCAATCGAGCGGGTGAGCGAATGGGCATATTCCGAGAGATAGATTGAGACGAGGATACAGGCTGGCACTGCCAGCACGAGGCCGACAATCGTCACCCAGAACGTACCGACGATAAACGGCCAAAAACCAAACAAACCATCATCAGGCTTCCATACTGCGCCAAACAACAAATCTTTCAATGGATAAGCGCACAGGATTGGCCAGGAACGAACGATGAGGGCCAGGGTGACCAGCAAGATCAGGATGACCGGCAGCAGGGTCACGCCAAAAAATACACGCCGGGCAGCCTGATCCTGTCGTGTACGAGCCGCGGCAGAAGGGCGGCTGAGGCGACTTTCTGCTTGCAGGATCAATTCGTTTTCGACAACCTGTCTGAACTCGGTCATTTGATCTTTGCCAGAGACTGTGCTTGCTGTTCGGTCGTCAACGGAACGTAGCCGGCCTGGTCGAGATATTGCTGGCCGTCGGTCAGGATCCACATGATGAAGGCCCGGGTCAAACCGGTCGGCCTGCCCTTGGTAACCAGGTTCTCGAAGCGCGCCGGAGGGGAAGGATATTTACCGGAAGCCACCGCAGAGACAGCATCATTCTTGGTTTTGTACACTTCGTCCGCGTCTGCCAACCTATTGCCGTTGACGTCAATGGGCGGCACCTGCGCGCCGGAGACAATATTCCCGCTGGTCAGGTCGAACACGCTGTTCAGGTTGCTGTACCCAATCCCCAGCGGGTCTTTGATGACGGTATCCACCAGGGCAGGCTCGCCGTTGATCCCGATACCCTGAATATCAGCCTGCGCCTTCCCACCCGAGAACTGCGCCCACATATCCGCTGCGCCTGCCGAATCGGAGCGGGTGTAGATGTGGATCGCGTCGGTGATCTCCGGCTTGCCAACCACCTCGCCCCAGGTCTTGATTTCGCCGGTGATAAAGATTTTCTTGAATGTATCCTGGCTGATCCCCTTCGCCAGCAGGTCAGCCGCCGCCGGGTTCTGGGCGCTGATGACCGGGAAGACCGCATCTTTCGTGACCGGGATCCAGTAAGCACCCTGCGATTCTTCCTCCGGCTTGATCGAACGCGAGACCATGCCAATATCCACTGCCCCGGCCAGGGTATCCGTCATGCCTTTCCCTGCCCCACCCGCCTGGATATCGAACTCGACCTTTGGGTAAATCTTCTGAAACTCATCGGCCCAGACCGTCATCATGGGATAGAGGGCGAACGCCCCCGAAACACTGATCGCGCCGCTGAACGTGTCAGCCGCCTGCCCACTTTGCGGAGAGGAGGCGACCAGCGTCGAGGGAGCGCTACAGGCAGTTAGCAGCGTCGTTCCCGCGGCCAACAGAGCAAATAGTTTGCGGAGCAAGTTTTTCATATCAACTCCAGTTTGTCCGGTTATATATTATAAAGTCTATAATACAAGTATACTTTTGAGACATAAAAAACTGCCCTCCCCCCAGGGACGAGCCTTACGAGCTTTTTATGCCGAGCGTCTGGCGGACAGAATCCTGCCGCCGGGTGACATCGACCAGGCTGGTATTGTCGAGAATATCCGCGATGGCATTGCGCACATCGCCCATCACCAGCCGCAGCCCACAAGTCTGCTCATCGGGGCAGCCACACGGCTCATAGGCCATCTGGCTGACGCATCTGATCGGTGCCACCGGGCCATCCAGGACGCGGAAGATTTGGCCGAGGGTAATCTCACTGGCAGGCCTGGCCAGGTAATACCCACCGCCGACGCCCATCTTGCTGTGAAGCAGGCCCGCATTCTTGAGCGTCAGCAAAATCTGCTCAAGGAACTTGGCCGAGATCTTCTCACGCTGCGAGATCTCTTTGATCTGCACCACAGGCAAAGCAGCATCCGGGTCGGAGGGTCCCGCCAGAACGATCATAGCCCGCAAGCCATATTCACCACGTTTGGAGAGTCGCATGTTTGCCTTAAAAGCCTAGTATTATAATAGACTTTATAATACTATTATAATTCAGTGACTGAATGATGTCAAGCAGCATCACAAAGAGAGACTTCTTCCGCGCCATCCAGACCGCGACGGAGATCCGCGCTTTTCAGGATGATCGTCGTCCCACGCACGCCTGACCCAAGGGAGATTTCCTCCTCCGCCAGCACACCCGGGTCAATCAGGACCCTCAAACCGCGCGGCAGACCAAACGGCCCCACCGCCCCGACGCGGTACCCGGTCACAGCCAACACTTCATCTTCCGTGGCCATCGTCAAACGCGACTGACCCAGATACTTTCTCAACGCCTTCCATGAGATTTGAGCAGGCCCGGCCACCAGCGCCATGACAAATTCACCCTCCCCCACGCGGAAGAGGATGCTGCGCACCACCTGTTCCAGCCGCTGGCCGCGTTCATGCGCAGCCTGTTCGAGCGAATTCACCGGGCCGGGATGGGTAAAGACGCGATGGGGTATTCCAAGTTCTTGTAAAGCGAGGCTGACAGGAGGGGTTTTAGGCATAGAGACCTCTAAAAGAAAATCCTAATCATGTCGTTGCGATGGTGATGATCTTTCGCCCGAAGCAATCTCCAGTTATTGGGGGATTGCTTACCACTTCGTGGCACACGTCGTCGGGAAGAACACCCTCCTCGCAATGACATCTTACTTTGTCTTCGGCTCGTAATCACACAATTTGCGGATCGGACAGTTCGGGCAATCCGGCTTGCGAGCATGGCAGACTTCCCGCCCGAGGCGGATGATGTTCAGGTGCGCGGCGTAATAGGTTTCAGGTGGGAATAGAGACTCAAGGTGAGGATGCGCCTGTTCAACGGTCATCTTCCCAGGGCGGAGTCCGATGCGCCCGGTCACGCGGTAGATATGCGTGTCCACCGGGAAGGCAGGTCGTCCCAGCGAAAAACATAACACGATGGCAGCCGTCTTGGGACCGACACCATTGAACTTCGTCAGCCAGGCGCGTGCTTCTTCGAGCGGCAAATCCTTGAGGAAGGACAGGTCAAGATTCCCGCACTCTTCTGTGATGGCATGGAGAACATGCTGGATGCGCGGCCCTTTTTGATTCGCCAATCCCGCCGGGCGGATGGCGTTGACCACTTCTTCGGCCTTTGCATCGCGCACCGTTTCCCAGGTTGGGAATTTGGCGCGCAGTGCATGGAAGGCGCGGTCGCGGTTCACATCGTTGGTATTCT
The DNA here is from genome assembly GCA_021823555.1 of Chloroflexota bacterium. The sequence goes on along the minus strand of JAKANW010000025.1, from coordinate 5,382 downwards.
GCGAAAGGATGGTCGAAACCAGTTCGTCCACCGGCGGCAGGGGATTGCGCCAGATCGGTTCACCGAAAGCCGCCAATAAGGTTTCGTGGACTTTGAGAGCACGTTTGGAAAGGTCTTTTACCATTAATAGCCTGCTGTTTTAATTAGACCAAGTGTGTTCACAATAACTTCCCGATGTTCTTCCAGGATAATCGCTTCCAACAATTTTACTGTCTCACGATATAACTCAAGCGCCGCCACGCCGCGAGTTTTGAACATGGGGAGGTTCATGGGGCCAGGATCCGCGCCGAGGGCAAGGCGGAAGAAACGCGTCCAATCACTGCCGCGGCCAACGGATTCCTGAATAAGCTCAAAGTAGCGGTTTTCGGTTTCCATCAGGATGCCGTGTTGGACCGCGATGACTTTTGCCATGCCCAGCATCAGCCCAATGGCTGCATACAGCACTTTTGATTCCTGTCCGAGCGAAAGGCCGCCGAGGATTTTATAAGTCTCTTCGGCATACGCGGATATTTCGGCAGATGCAAATTTATTGGCAAGCGGTTGAAGAGGGGGCCAGTTAAATTCAACAGCAGCCTGCTTGAGACTCGCAAGTGAGCCATCTATATCATACAGGATCACGGCTTGCCGAAGTCCGGGCACAGTCCAGATCGCGTCCCAGGGGCAGGTTAGTTTTGCCCGCTCTTCCTCAACATTGCCGTAATGGACGCTGACAAGGAATCCCTGCCTTTGCCGCAAAGCGGATGTGTCAATAATATTGCGCGGTTTTTCCTTGACGAAGACGTGCAGGTCAATATCGCTGTAGGGCGTGCCCTGTCCGCGCGAAAAACTTCCTGCCATCGCGATCCCGATAACGTTGGGAGTCTTGAGTTCAGCGGTCAACGATGAAAGGAAGGATTCGGGCAGCGTACCTGGCATAAACCCATAACGTGAATTTATTGAACAGGATTTAATTGAAACACCGGCTTCGACTCCCCCGTCACGAGGCCGCGGTGATTCTTGACCGGCTTGACAGGACCGAAGCTCGCCAGTTCCTGCATGTGTTCCGCCGAAAGCGCGCCCAGTTGCCGCAGGATTTCCAAGGTCACAGCCGGGCGGACGCGGGTGGCAGATTCCAGTTCCAGAGACATGCGCGAGGCGTCACCGTCCGAGACTTTGAAGACAATGCCCACGCCGGGAGAATCCGGGCCGAGCACGCCAGGCAAAAGACCAATAGCCTGAAAACCTTCCGCGCCGCGCTTGCAGATGATCCTGCCAGCGCCCGCTTTCATCAACTCGCAATCGAACTCGCCAAAGCCACTGACCATCTCCGGATAGGTCGTCATGGCGGAGGTGATCTTGCGGCAGGCGGAGGCGCGTGCTTCGGGCAGTTCACGTGGGTCGCACAGGCGGGCAAAGCCCAGCGCGGCGTTGTAGAGCGGTACGGCGAAGTTTGGCGCGGAACAACCATCCGTGCCGGGTTCCACCTGGTTTGGCGGGAGCAGGCACAAGTCGGAGAAAGAGGCGAGGATGTCCTGCTGGATGGGATGGTTTATATCAAGGTAGGTACCCAGAGGCAGGTCGCGCATTTTCGCATGGGCCAGCATGGCCGTGTGTTTGCCGGAGCAATTGTTGATATTCGGGGTTGGCATCTGTCCATGCTGGACAAGAGATTTGAACATGGCAGTATCGCTTGGCATGTGAACGCCGCATTGCAAGTGGCGCTCTTCAATGCCAATTTTCTTCTGCATGGCTTTTACCGTTTCGACATGCAAAGCGGAACCTTCATGCGAAGCGCAGGCCAGCGACAGTTCGCGGGGCGTGAGGCCAAAGTATTCCAGTCCGCCGCGTTCCACAAAGGGCAGCGCCTGAAATGGCTTGGCGCTGGATCGTAAAAAAGCGACCGTTTGCGGGTCGCCATAGGATGCCAGGAGTTTGCCATGCGCGTCCACGACGGCAATGGCGCCATAATGGATGGACTCGATCACCCGCCCGCGAGTCAGTTGGAAGAGAGGCAGGGATGGGTTCACGATTGTTCCTCGCTCGTATCATGCAGGGAACGGTTGTGACGGGTGTAGTAATGAAGCAGGCCATAGCGCAACCGCTGAATATAGTGCTGCTGGCGGGCAGTGGAGGCCTTGAATCCGTTGGCAAGGGAGACTGCCAGGTGATCGGTTGCTTCGGGGGCTGCCTGGCGGTTGGCGAGTTTCTCCAGCCTGTCACGGACGTGTTTCAGAAAGTCCAGTTGATTGCGGATCGCCTGGGAATTGATCACGCCGCCGCGTCCGCTGATGATCGTGTAACTTTTATAGGCTGGACTGAGCAGCAGATTCAAGGTTTCGATCCAGGCGGGCAGGTCGGCGTTGGCCAGGAAAGGCGGCTGGTTCTTGACAACGGTGTCACCGATAAAGAGGATCTTCTCATCAGGCAGCGCCACCCAGATGGCGCCCGCTGCCGGGCCGGGATGGTTCTCCAAACGCACCGGGCTGCCATCCCAATACAGAGTCAACTGCTCGGAAAAAGAAATTTCCGGCGGCGCCCAGCGGATGCTGCCCAGGCCAGAGATCAGCTCCCATTCTGCGCCAGTCTCATCGCCCTGTGCTTTGAAGGTGGTCGGACGTGAGCGGAACGTCTGGGCGGTCTTGGCGTGGGCTACCACGATACAATCCATGGCACGCGCCCCAATCGTACGGTCTGGGTGCGAATCAAGGTTGATGAGGACGCGTTCCGGGCCTCCGGCCAGGCTCATGAGAGCCGCGCGCCACGCTCGGCTATCCTCGGGCGAAGGCGGCGCGTCGATCTGGATCAAACCGCGCGGCCGTACAATGACACCCAAAACGACGCCGGGATATTGGTCTTCAAAAAAAACGGTCTTGGTAATCGCGTGCATGAGACTCCTGAAAAATCAGTCTTCCTGTTTGACCTGCAGCCTGCCGGTTTCTCTCTTCAATGTACCGGTTTTTCTGACGTGGGACACAGGCAGGATCAACCAGAACGTGGCTCCCTTGTCCATCTCACTCTCAACCCAGACGCGCCCGCCATGTCCCTGCACGGCCAGGCGGCAGAACGCCAGCCCCACCCCCAGGCCGCCCGGTTTATCCTTGCCGCGCAGGCGGGTGAATTTCTCGAAAATACGCTCAGCCTCGGCAGGGGGAATGCCCGGCCCGTTATCGCGGACCCAGAGCTTGATCCACTCGGAGGTCTCCACGACGCCGCCGATCTCGATCCTGCCCTTGACAGGGGTGAATTTGATGGCATTCTCCAGCAGGTTGATCAATACGCGATAGATCATATCCACATCCACCCAGATCATGGGCAGGCCAGCGGCCAGCTTCTTTTCGATCGTTTGGTTACGGCCGGATGCTCCCGGCTCCACGTCACGGAGCGCCTCTTCCACCAGGGCAGCCGGGTCCACGGCCTTCTGATCCACGATCTTCTGCCCGGCTTCCAGGCGGCTGATATCGAGCAATGAATTGACCAGGCGCTGGATGCGCGCCGTGGAATTCATGGCGATGTTCAGCATGGTTCGGATGGTCTCATCCTGCGGGATCATATCGCTGATCATATCCAGGCTGGAAATGATATTGCCCAGCGGCGAGCGTAAATCGTGATAGATCATGGCCAACATATCCTCGCGCAGCGCGTCCAGGTCTTTGCGCTCGGTAATATCCCTCAAGATCCATTGTATTGAATCGGTCTCCTCGAACTCCACCCGGCGGGCATGCACCTCCACCGGTACCCGACCGCCATCTTGACGGTGCAGGACCGATTCGTAACTGCAATCGTGCTCGCGCAGCAATTCAAAGTTCATCCCCGTCATGCCCCAGTTCACACTGTGAAACTGGTCAACTTTCAATGTGTGTAGTTCCTTCCGGCTGTATCCGCTCAACGCCACAGCCTGGCGATTCGCCTCCTGCACCTTGCCGCCCCAATCGGTGATCAAGATCGAATCAATGCTGTCTTCGAACAACTCATGATAGTGCTCATGGGCCTGTTGCAGGCGCTCGAAGAGGCGCGCATTCTGGATGGTCGTCCCTGCCAGGCTGCCCAGGCCAGTCATTACCAACAGGGCATCGGGATCGAAATTTTTAGCGACCGGGTTGATCGCTTCCAATACACCCAGAACCTGTCCCTGCAATTGGATAGGAACGATGGCAATGGCCCGCATCTCGACGCCCCCGAACTTGTCCACGTCGCTATAACGCTTATCCTGGCTGACTTTGGGCACCACCAACCCGCGTCCTTCGCGCGCCACCAGTCCCACCAGCCCCTTTCCGCCGGGAACGCGGCGGCCAAGGATGTTACCTGAATTCTGCCCGGCCGCGGCGCGAAAGACCAGGCCCGACTCGGAGCCGTCGGCTCCGCCTGCTTCGAGCAGGGCCAGGGCTACGGTCTCAACCTGTAATGCCTGCATGACCTGGTTAAGGATGCGCCGCCAGACCTCCTGCATTTCCAGTGAAGCATTGATCGCTTCCGCCCCTTCCACCAACGCGGTCATGACGCGTGCCGTCCGCTGGCTTTCGGCATACAGGCGGGCGTTCAAGACAGCCACACTGGCCTGATCGGCAATCGCCTGCATCAATTCCAGGTGTTCTTCATTGAAGGCATTGGGAACGGGATGGACAAGGGTCAACACCCCCACCAACCGCTCGCGCGCTAATAGCGGCACGCAGATGGCCGATTTCGGCCCGGATTTGCCTGCCAGGTCATCCTCCCGGCGCAGCCAGCGTTCATCCTTGCTGGTATCGCGTGCCAGCGCAGGCTTACGATTCCGCACCACCCAGCCGGCCAGTCCGCGCTCCACCGTCTCACGCAACTGCTGGGTGGTATGCTCATGGAAACGCTTCTCATACACAATGGTGGCATCCACCGGTTTGCCCAGGTCATCCAGGACAACGATGCTGCCGCGCTCGCCGCCTACGTTGTGGATGGCCGCATACAATAAACGCTGCAACACCGTCCGCAAGTCAAGGGCGGTAGCGACTTCACGGCTGACGCCGATCAGCAACTCCAGCAAGGCGCGATTACGGTCTTGTTCCATAGGCTTATAGAAAATTCAATTGATCTTGTCGAATCATACCACGCGCCTGACAGATTGTATCCTGCTGTTTTTGGGACCGCAAAACAACCAACGCGCGGTTCGTACAAAGTATAGCACACGGTTCGGGTACAATTGCGCTATGTCTCTTGAACCTTCCCGTATTCGCGCCCTATGCTTCGACGTGGACGGCACGTTGAGCGACACAGATGACCTGTATGCCCGAAAAGTGGAACGTTTTCTGCCGCGCTTCCTTTTCCGAGACCCGGCGCGCGCCGCCCGCCGTTTTGTGATGTGGTCCGAAGCGCCCGGTAACGGTTTGCTGGGGCTGGCCGATACACTCGGCGTTGACGATGAGATGACAGCCG